>JAEOTN010000113.1 GCA_016839865.1 Promethearchaeota archaeon
CCATCAAAAGAAGAACAAAAACTCATTGTCCAGGAAATTGAAAAGCAATTCACTAGACTTGATGAAGCTGTAAAATCCTTGAAATCTACTAAAAACAAACTTAAAACATATCGAAAAAGTGTTTTGAAGGCTGCTTTTGAAGGAAAGTTCTCTGAAGAATTTGACTTTGAAATTAAAAAGATAAAGGATTTTAGGAGAAAAGGTGGAGGAACTCCAAGTACTAAAAATAAATCTTTCTGGAATGGAAATATCTATTGGATTACTAGTGCGAATATTGATGATAAGAATAATATCACATATGATAAGAAGATATCTAAAGAAGCCGTTAAAAACTCATCAACAAACATAATTCCAAAAAACTCAGTTATTGTAGTTACGAGAGTAGGTTTAGGGAAAGTTGCTGTTAATGATAGGGAAACTGCCATTAATCAAGACTGTCAAGGAATAATTTGCGAGGATATTAATCCACATTATTTAATGTGGTACTTGAAAAGTATATCTTACGAATTTATTCGAAAAGGACAAGGGACGACCATTAATGGGATTACAATTTCAAAATTAAACGAGACGTCTGTTAAGATACCTCCATTAGAAGTTCAGTTTCAGATAGTCCAAGAAATAGAATTTCGTTTTTCAGTAATTGATAAACTAGAAGAGACAGTTGATAAGTCTCTTGATAGAGCTGAAAAACTTCGAAAATCAATTCTAAAATCAGCTTTTGAAGGGAAACTCGTTAAGTATGAGGATGATAAAAATGACTGATCCACAACACTTAGTTAATAAGCTCTGGAATTATTGTAATATCCTTAGGGATGACGGTCTCTCTTACGGAGATTATGTTGAGCAGCTAACATATCTCTTATTTCTCAAAATGGATAATGAACGATCAAAACCACCATACAACAAAGAATCAAGAATACCAAAACAATATGGTTGGCAATCCCTATTAGATAATGATGGTGCAGATTTAGAGACTCACTACATCAAACTTCTCAGAGAACTTGGAAAAGAAGAAGGAATTATCGGAATCATATTCAAAAAAGCTCAAAACAGAATTTCAGATCCAGCCAAATTAAGAAAATTGATCGTGGAATTAATCGATAAAGAAAACTGGTTGTCCTTAGAAGCAGATGTTAAAGGAGATGCCTACGAAGGGTTGTTAGAGAAGAACGCTGCTGATGTGAAAGGTGGAGCGGGACAATATTTTACACCAAGACCTTTGATTAATGCGATTGTAGAGGTAATGAAGCCAGATCCTGGAATGAAAATTCATGATCCAGCTTGTGGAACTGGAGGTTTCTTGTTATCGGCTTACAATTACATTGCAAAGAATTACAAAATGGATAGAGATCAGAAAGATGAATTGAAACACAGAACATTTACCGGAAATGAAATAGTTCCTATGGCTGCAAGGCTTTGTGTAATGAATTTATATTTACATGGAATAGACGGAGAAGTTAATCCAATAGATGTAACTGATTCTCTGAAGAAAAATCCAGGTGGGATTTATGATATGGTACTAACTAACCCGCCTTTTGGTAAGAAATCATCTGAAAAGGTTGTCACTGAAGAAGGAGAAGTAAAAAAACAGGATCTTGTAGTTCTTAGAGATGACTTTTGGGCAAGAACAGGTAACAAGCAACTTAACTTTTTACAGCATGTCAGAAGTATATTAAAGATAAATGGAAGAGCAGCGATTATTCTTCCAGATAACGTTCTTTTTGAAGGCGGAGCTGGTGAAACTATCAGAAAAAAGCTAATGGAGACATGCGATCTCCATACAATAATCAGATTACCAACAGGAGTATTTTACGCTCAAGGTGTTAAAGCAAACGTTTTATTCTTTGATAAAAAAGCAGCCTCAAAAGATCTATGTACATCAAAAGTCTGGATTTATGATTTGAGAACAAATACTCATATCACGCTTAAGGAAGATCCTTTGACGCTTGAGCATCTTAAAGATTTTATCAAATGTTACAATCCAGATAATCGTCATGAAAGAAAAGAAACTGAACGATTCAAATCCTTTAATTATGAAGACATCATTAAACGTGATAAGACCAATCTAGATGTCTTTTGGTTGAAAGATGAAAACTTGGATGATTTAGATAAGTTACCCGATCCAGATATCATTGCAAATGAAATTGTCGAAGAATTAGAAGATGCTCTTGAGCAAATCAAGGAGATTTCAGGGGATGTGATAGAAAGTGATTAGATAGAAAATGTTAGTGTTAATAATGCAAAAAAAGGTAATTGATTGATAAAAAAATATAAGGAAAGGTTTTCAATATGAGTCGATTCTATAAATATGGTAGATACTGGTACACTACTAAAACAGAGGCGAAGTCAGCAAAAAGGCACGGAGAAAGAGTATATTATGACAAAGGGATGAGAGCTTATTATATTATAAGACCTCGGCGTTCATTCTGGAGTTGGTAAGATGGTTAAGGAAAAAAATGGGATATGGAAGGTTTTATACCATCTTCATATAATCAAAGGGCATTATCAAGCAGAAAGCAAAACTCAAAATCTTGAATTAGACGAATATATTGATACACTTAAAAAATCCATAGACCGCAATAAAACGCCTGCTTTTAAAAATATTGAAGAAAAAACAAAATCGTATTGGAAAAATTTAATTTATAATTCGGCAAAGGAATTGACAGTTACAATCAAAAAAAGAAGCACAAAAGGCCAACAGTTCTCAAAAGATTTGAAAGAACTTGAAGAATATCAAAAAAACATAAAATCCGATGATTTGGATTTAGAGACCCTTCAATTAATCTATGAAGTTAATCTTAAAGAGATACGAGCCAGAGTCAAAGAAAAATTAGAAATTGAAAAACATAACAATAACCGATATTGGATTGGATTGATTTTTGGTTTTGTTTTAGGAATAATAGCAAGTATTATTGCACCAATAATATTCGAATTGATCCAAATATAACGGTTCAATTTTCCAGTCAAAAATGATTGATATTTTGGCCTTTAATCTTCGTAACTTTACTGCATGAACTCACCCAATCACAAAACTCACAATCCTTGCTGGATTTAGGTATTTTACCATTTACAATCTTCAAGGCCTTTTTGAATATATTCTCTGCATTTTTCACAGATATTTTCTTTCGGATCAGGTCAGTATGAAATACAATGTCCCCTTTTGTCTTGATCTTATTCGGATGAATGAATAACAAATAAGCATAGTTCTCGGTATTATAACCATTTTTTCTTAAAAGAAAAGTATAGATATCTAGTTGATCCTGATAATAATCTGCTGAATTCTCCTTCAATGGAAAACCCCTAGTTTTGTAATCTAAAACAATCAGTTTGTTTCGTTTTTGAAGAATTTCGTCAACTGCTCCTCTTAGTACATTCTCTTTTCGATTCATCCATTGAAGACCTTTTCGATTATTCCTCCATGTTTTCAAAAGATCCAAATCATCAAATAATTTTACAGGACCTTTTAACTCAGAGAGTTCAGGAGGGAGTTTTCCTTTTTTCCTGAATGAATCAAAGTGTTTTTTGAATAGCAAGTCCATTCCCGAAGGAAGAGATGGAAAAGGACCACTAGGCCTACGGATATCCTTCTTGAACCGAAGCCAGAAACATCGTGGACATTCTTTCAATAGTGACAAGCTTGAAGGTGAAAAGGTATATTCCATTGATGAAGGTAGACTCTTGAAAATTATTAAAGCTATTGATGAATGGAATTTTAAGTTTTTGAAGATAATCAAAGTGTTCTGTCTTAATCATTCTCTCATTTACCAACTGGAATGTATACAATAATATTTATGACATGGGATAAAAGTTAGATTAATATAATTTGAAATCAATAGAATAATGTTTTACAGATATTCCTTGAGTTGCAGATATTGCATAATCCATTTTTTCGTCACTCTCTTTACAAATTATTACTCCTTCTACTAGTTGATTTTTCGTTGCTAAATTTTTTTTCACCCAGCCCATATAACGGAGTAATTGTCCAACTACTTTGTCACTTTCACGGCCCTTTTTTAATTCAAAAACAATAAAATTTCCATCTTTATCAACAGTTAAAATATCAATATATCCTATATCAGTGGTATATTGAGAACCAAGATTACCGTTTTCATCTTGAAATAATTCTAAATCCCTATCAAAATTTATATTTTTCCAATTCGAAATAATAAAATCTTGTAAATATTTTTCTAAAATGAATTCACTTTTATTTTCAATTCCCTCTTTAGTGCCTCTTGATGACACTTCAATCAATGAATCGGATTGTATTACGTCAAAATCAGGTTCAGTAATAGATCTTACACCGCTTTGAAAATATAGGGGGGCGATTTCCTTTTTCACAATGAAATCAAGTCTATCGGCTAAATATTTTAGTTCCTTAGGCGTACTAAAAGCTTCAAATTCATCAAAAGTAACAATATTTTTCCAATCTTCTAAAATTACTTGAATTGGAGGAGAATAATTATTTAGATTTTCCGCTTTGATACAATTTGAATTTAGTGTTCCAGTTCCTAAGAACTTTTGGCCATCTGATCCAGCAAGATAAAAAGTTACTTTATCACCCGGAGAAAGTCTTTTTCTATTTGGTGTCTTATCACCTATCCCCCATACTTTTTCTTTGTGTAATGTTTCAAATATTTCTTTTCCTTTCCACTTTTTTCCAGTTGGATCAATCCAATCATTTACAACAAAAACCCAATAATTAATCATTCAAACACCTCTAGATAAATTCTACTTAATTTTATTTTCCATCAATATGTTTAGAACTTTTTCGGTTTTATGGCAATCAATATATTGAGGATTAAGCAGTTCTGTGCTCCGCCTTAATCATTCTCCAGGGAACATCGTTCCCTGTCTCTTCAAAAGCTTCGCTTTTGCAGATCCCTTCCACTCGACCTATTGAAGTTTTGCTTCAATGGTCCATTGAAACTTTGTTTCAATTGGAGCAAAATGGTTTAATGGTCAAGCCCTTCGGGTTCGGTGCTGTATCAAAAGATAACGTCCAGAAGTGTGCCATTAAAAAATGCTACCACAAATAAATTCCTCATGGATGGTAAAATTGATGCAGCAATTGGATACGCACCTATCGGTGGTTTACAGTTTATTATAGCAATTATAAACTTATTTAGAAAAGACAAATTTATCAAATTCCATGCTCTCCAATCTCTGGCATACTGGATTCTTGTCATACTCATTGCGGTTCCCTACTTCATGTTCGTATCCTGGATTGCTAGTGGATCTGTTTTTGGACTTCTCCTTCTCATGCTGTTCCTATTCATCTTGGTCGCTGCAATACCTATCTATTATGCTGTTGAAGCATTCAAAGGAAAAACTTTCTATATTCCTATTGTTGGAAAATCAATTGCTGGAATAGTTGGTTATTCACAGCTTAAATGAAGTTCATGTATTCCAAGGTAAGCCTGATTAGCATCCAAACCACATAGGCCAAACCCATTATTGCAAATCCTGAAGGGCTTGCGGGCATTTCTTTGAGGGAGATCTTCTCCTGCCGCTTTAATGCACCGGGCAATATTCTGCTTATTACGAAAATTGCAGCTGGAGCCATGATCATGATGAACAAAGGGCTCAATAAGTACCAGCCCAAAAGTCTTCCAACTGCTTCATTTCCCGGAGTATTTATAGCACGAAATAATTCCTGCCCTACTGAGAATAAATAAAGTGCAAAAGGTGGGATCCATACAGTGCCATGCTCTTTCAATTCCCCTCTGATCACATAAACTATTGAAAAAAAGGAAATAACAAACATCAACATCAGGCAAATATCAGGTTCAGATATTTGCTCAAAAAGGAATGGAATCACCAACATCAAAAGGGTTATCGCATAAACAAGAAAGAAACTGACGGTGCTTTTTACAAACCATTTTATTGGCTTAAGATACCTGTATAAGAAATAACCTGCGAGAACTAAGTAATTTAAAATAAGAAAGGCAAACTCCAGCCCAGAGATATCGAATTGAAATACCATATTTTTCATCTCTTTGTTCTTGATAAAAGTGTAATAACAAAAGGTGCTAGGAAGAATGCAATTGAAAGCAACGACTGAATAGACAGATCAGATATTTGCGAAAGTGCACGGATAGAAAATGTAAATTGTATAAGTAGTGTGATAGCAACTAGTGCAAAGAAAAATATAATAATAAAAGAATCAATGAAAAACCAATTGAATGGATGAATGCCTTTTTCCCGAAGATACATAAGTACGCTAGAAGCTAATAACACTATTACATAGTTGAACATGCCCTCGGAACTAAAGTTATAATTAACTGAAGGAGCATTAAATCCTATGAAAACTGAGATGGTAAATAATAACATGAATGCAATTTTGTGTTTCTGCCACCTTTCCATAAAATCAAAGAAAGGTTGTGCGATAAGTTTACCTATTTTATAAAAAAGCTTCATGTCAACATACTAGTAAGAAATAGATAAAAACATAAGCCCATCGATTTCCGAATTGAAAATATTTCGAAATTCAATCATCCTTATGTCTCTCGCCCTATCGCATTGCTTGTCCTCATTTTAATCCTTTCCCCGTTGCTTGAGCAAAAACCATTTAACGCTCAAGCCACTTCGTGGTTCGTTCAAAGAACGAAAGCGTTAATATGGATTTTTGCTCTCGCTTCCGGGTCGCTAAAGCTAAAGAAATTAAAAATCGGACCGGGCGAGCTCCTTTCTGTTTTTCATCTGCTTTTGAAGTTGCATTGCATTTTGAGAATTTTTGTACTCGCGTCATTCTCCGCTCGGTTAGTAAAATTACGAGCTTCGAAATGACGCTCGCTAAAATAAAAATTCTTATCCCGGCTCGTGGAGCCGGGGAG
>JAEOTN010000032.1 GCA_016839865.1 Promethearchaeota archaeon
ATGAACTAACTGATGTTTCTTTTTACGATATTAATGTTAATAATCTATATTCGATTTATCTAGGATCTTCTTATGATCTGAGCTCCTACTATAACTATATAGATGCTATAGGATACTCTTGGGATCCGAATTACAACATAGGAGATAACTTGAATGAGGGATTATTGCTTAGTTTCGATAACTCTACGAATCTTGATTGGATGGGGTATTCATTAGATGGTCAAGAAACTAAGACTATTTCGGGAAATACTACTATTCCTATGCCTTCAAATGGATTACATACTATTCAAGTTTTCGGTAACAGATCGTTTGGACAATTATATCAGTCTCAGTTGAGATATTTCACTGTAGCTGCGGATTCTACACCCCCCTCTATTGAGGGTCCTGTGACAGAGCTCTATTTAGAGCAAGATTCCAGTTATACTCTCACATGGAATATAACGGAAATCAACAACGGAACATATGTGATTAAGCGGAACGGGATTGATATCGATTCAAATACCTTTACACACTGGATTAATATCAGTACTCAAGCAAATACAACAGATATCGGCTCATGGAATTATACAATATTCGCAACCGACCCAAGTGGAAATAACGCTTCACATACAGTTATTGTGCATGTCTATGGTCAGAATTGTGAGGTAATTAATCCGGGACCTCAAGTAGTTGATCAAACCGGGAATGATCCAGGATTGCTTCTTTATATAAACACGAGCTCCATAGCTTATTTAGAGATCATTACCACTATGATAAATCTCGTGGGGCATGGAATTGGGACCAATATCGATGCAATGTATTTCTATAACTTTACGTTGTTTGATTCTAATTTCAATGAAAATGATACGATGTTAACGAGTATTACAATTCGCCTCTTTTACGACCCTGATGATGTGAAGAAGGCAGAAAACTTGAGAGTGCTTCATGCGGTCTATCAAGGAGCCAATGTGTGGATCTGGAACGATGTGACCATAAATCTTGTGGAAGCGGGAAATTACGTTGAATTTACTGTAACGGACTTATCTGTGTTTTGCCTTGCTGAGATTAAAATCCCTCCAGGACAAGAGGATAATCCTTTCTTAATATTTTTCATCGAAAATATGTGGTGGATCATCATCCTAGCCGCAGTCGGAGTTACAGCCCCTACGTTTTATGTGAGGTCAAAAAAGAAAAAAGAAGCAACAATACAAAAGAAAAAACCTCAAAAAAAAGAAGATCTTAAAACCAGAGCAGATGCGAAGAAAGAAGCATTAGAAAAGCGAACGTGGAAACTTGAGGAGCATAAAGAGTTAAAAATTAAGGGGAAAGAAGTTACAGAGAGTAAAGTTGCGACCGTCGTCCCAAAACCAAAAAAGGCTAAGAAACAGAAGTTAGAACCTGCTATATCCATGGAAGAAAAAGTGAAATATCAAAAAGAACTCGATAAAACCGAAAAAGAATTAGTGTTGGACAAAAAAATTGATACATGTCAAGTACATAAGGGGAAAATCGAAGGTGTGAACTATACTTGTCCCCATTGTCAAACAAAATATTGTTTAAAATGTGCTCAAAATTTACAATTGAAAAATGAAGGATGTTGGGTATGTGATACTGAAATTGAAATAAATATCCAAAAAATGGATAGTGGGATGAAATCTGAAATATCAGAAGACACAAAAGAGCTACCATCAATCAATCGATTAAAGGAGATCTTTATGGGAAATGACACTATGAACAATATAACACAATCAGGAGACATTGACATCACACTGTTAGATAAGGCATTCATCGAAAAATTAAACCTATTAAAATGGGAGGGGGAAGACAAGGAACTTTTCATGAAAGAAATGCTCTCCCTAAGCATAGATGAAAGACATAAAATCCTAAATGAAATGTTGGAGGACAATGAATCTGAGGAGCATATTTAATATAAAGGTAAAGGAGAGTGTATAAATTGGCGAAAAACATCTTAGAACATGAGGATGCTGTATATCTAATTATTCATGAGTATTTAAGAAAGAATCGTTCTCTAAAACTTGAAGAAATTTTACCTTTTATTAAATCCAGAATCAACAAAATTCCAATAGACCTTAATGAAATGGGAATTTTAGCTATAGTATCTTCACTTGTGAAT
>JAEOTN010000114.1 GCA_016839865.1 Promethearchaeota archaeon
ATCCATACTTCAAGATCTGGATTGATACAATCAAGATTCACAAAATCAGGAGCATTCACAAGTACTATTCCTGATAGGCTATTCACAACAGAAGGTATATCGAGCAATGTGTAATCGAAAACAAGGGTGTAATCAGCATTTCGAACCCCGGTATACATTTTGATTTCTTTATCACGGGATAATCTTACAAACCCTTGAATAGGAGCTCCTCGTCGTTCAGCACCAATTTTCGGAATATCAAGAACATCTTTAAACCCGGCTTTAAATGAACATTCGCAAAGTAGATTTGAAGCCGTTATTGCCCCTTGACCCCCTCTTCCGTGAATTGTTACGTTTATCATGTTATTAGTTTGTACGGCGTTGGTCATATTCTAGAACCTATTCCTTTGTTTAATAAAAATAAGCTTTCCCAAAGTTCAGTGATATATCAGATGAGCTCTAAATCCATAAAAACTTTTATGTACAAATCCTAAAGTTCAATATTCATTTGAGTTTGAAATTTATATAGGTGGAAGAAAATGGGAAACCCACGGGAAACAAAACCATCAATAGAAGATAAATATAGCTTACCGGAAATACAAACTATTATTTGTCCCAGATGCAAAAAGGGCACAATCGAAATGAATAGAACTCTCCATAAATTACCTGATGGAGAAGAAATCCTCATTTTACTCATGGAGTGTAATTCTTGTGCATTCAGTCGAAGTGATGTAATTCCCCTTGCGAGTGCCTTTCAGGCTGGCACCTATACACTTCAGATTAACGATGGGGATTTAACCGCAAAAATTTTTCGCAGTCCCAGTGGAATCATCAGTCTTCCTGAAGCAGATTTCGAAATTGAACCGGGACAGGCAGCTGAATATATGATTACAAATGTAGAAGGAATTCTCAACCGAATGATTCGTTGGTCAAAAGTCATGCTCAAACAGTATGAAGAAAACGAATCAGAATATAAGAAAGTAGATTCCACAATCAAGATCCTAACAAAATGTGTTACGGGGAGTCGAAAATTCCACCTAATTTTAAGCGATAGTGTTGGAGGAAGTTATATATCCACCACAAACAAGGAATCCCTTCAGTTTGATCCACTCACAAGTTAGTATTATCATAACCATAAGAATCTTTAGCCATCATTCGATCCTCACCTTAACAAAATCATTTGTTGAATGATGATGAAAGTAGGAATTTTAACAGGCGGCGGAGATGCTCCTGGACTTAACGCTACAATATATGGTGTGTTATTAAGAGCATACCGAGAAAAAGATATTGAGATAATAGGGATAAAACAAGGTTGGAAGATCTTTACTTTCCCCAAAGAGGAGATTCCAAAGATAGTGGATCAATATATTGAAAAACTGGATATTGGAGAATTAGACGATTTACACACCCGTGGAGGAACGATTCTTTATACATCCCGTTCAAATCCGTTTAAATCTGTGACGCAAACTAAGGATCCGAAGAAGAAAGAAGCATTACGAAAGAGAATCGCTTTAGATCTTAAAGAAAAAATGGGTATTATTGGATTAGACGCTATGGTTATTATTGGTGGAGACGACACGTGCGGAGTAGGTGCTGCTATGTTCAAGTACACCAAAGCTAAAGTTGTCGCATGTCCAAAAACAATTGACAACGATTTAGCAGGTACGGATTATACATTTGGATTCTTCTCCAGTGCACAACTAGCAAGTAATTCACTTGACAGTATTACCACAACAGCACATAGTCACCAAAGAATTTTTGTTGTGGAAGTTATGGGAAGGGACGCTGGATGGTTAACCTTATTTAGTGGATTAGCGTCAGGAGCAGATATTATCTTGTTACCTGAAACTCCTTTTGATTTTCAGCGAGATGTTATTGACGTTTTACGAGAACGAGTTAAAGCTGGTTATACATATCACATTATTGCTTGTGCCGAAGGAGCATATCCCAGTATGGAATCACTAGAGCGCGACTTTACGGTGATTTCAGCAGAAGATATTCACAATCTTCCTCTAGATTCGTTTGGACATCCAGCACTCCATGCATTGAAGATTGCGGATAAAATTGCTAAACAGATTCGCAAAACCAAAGATCTACGTGATACATTCGAGGAACACCATGTAAATTTTGAAGTTCGATCAGTAGTCTTGGGTCATACTATGCGAGCTGGTACACCAAATGTTTATGATCGCATTACAGGACTACGATATGGATTCCATGCGATGAGTTTAATAGCAGAAGGTACGTATGGGAAAATGGCAAGTCTTCAAGGAACCCAAATCCGATCAGTGGATATAGAAGTAGGGTCTAAAAAGAAATATGTTAACCCAAATTCGGATTTAGTAGCTATTCGAGACGCTATGGTTGATGTTAAATACAAGAGTAAAGAAAAGTATTTCATCTAATCTCTTTTTTGATTTTTTTCAAATTCAAAAATTCACTTTTTTTACATTATCCCAACAAACACACCATTCTTTCCGATAAAATTTCCCTAAACATCCTAGATCATTTAGGTAAGAATGGCAATTTGATCTGTAAGATAATAATCTAAGTATATTATCCAAAAACCAAAGTTGTAGGTTTGAAAAAATGGCAGAAGATCAAGATTTTTTGTCAGCTAAGCCCCTTGTAGTTGACAATGGTACCGGTATTTCTAAGAACGGGTTTGCGGGAGAAGATCAGCCTCGATCCGTATTTCCAACTCTTATCGGCTATCCAAAATACACTTCGATTATGACTGACGTTGAGCACTACACTCGTGAATATTATATTGGTGAAGAAGCCCTTCAATTGAAAGGTGTTCTGAAATTAATGTTCCCTGTTGAACACGGTATAATTGAAGACTGGTTAGCAATGGAAAAAATCTGGCATTATACGTTCTATACTGATTTGCGTGTCGATCCTAGCGAACATCCGGTTTTATTAACCGAAGCACCACTTAACCCACGTCCAAATCGTGAACGAATGGCAGAAATTATGTTTGAGACTTTTAATACCCCCGCGATATACGTAGCAATGCAGGCAGTACTATCTCTGTACGCATCCGGTCGTACTACTGGTTGTGTACTGGATATTGGTGACGGTGTATCACACGTTGTGCCAATCTATGAAGGATTTGCGTTATCTCATGCAATTTCCCGGTTAGATTTAGCAGGACGAGACATTACTACCTACTTACAACGATTACTTCGACAGAAAGGATTTAGTTTCACGACATCTGCAGAGAAAGAAATTGTCCGAGACATCAAAGAAAAACTCTGTTACGTAGCAATTGACCCAGAGAAAGAAATTATGCTCTCTAAGAAAATTTCCGGAAATGAAAAGGTGTACATGTTGCCTGACGGAGAAACCATTACCGTCGGTGTTGAGCGTTTCC
>JAEOTN010000115.1 GCA_016839865.1 Promethearchaeota archaeon
TATTTTTCAGTCGACCCGTATATGCGAGGTAGAATGTGCGATAGGAAGAGCTTTGCAATTAATTAATTATTGGTTTAATTAATTACCGAAAAGCTATATAAATATATAATTTCCCTTTCTATTACCCTATATGGCGGGTGAAACCGAACAACTAGATAAAGATACACCGCTACATTTTATCTTCATACTATCGATCACAATTGGAGTTTTCGTATTTTTTGGTTTTTTCTTATTCCCAATCTCAGGTTGGGACTTTGGTTGGTACCAGGCTTGGATAGTTCTTGGAATTATGACTGTTATCATGGGAATTGGTTCTCATATAATCAACAAACATAATCCCCGTGTTCTTAGAAATCGCATTAAGGTAAAAAAAGAAGGTTTGACTGAGGAAACGAAAAAATCCGCAAGAACCGATCGATTTATTTTTCCATTTATGTTTTTAGGTTTTTTAAGTTGCTTTGCGTATCCTGCGCTAGAGAGACGTCATCAAAGCACCCTAGGATCTTTTCCTTTCCCAATTCCTTGGTGGCTTGAAACTTTTGGAATACTCATTATGACCTCAGGTTGGTCAACGATTTTTGTTGCTCAAGTACAAAATGCATACGCTTCCTTGGTCTTAGATATAAATGAAGGTCAAAAATTAATAGATACAGGATTATATAGCAAAGTCCGTCATCCTCTTTACTCGGGTGCATGTTTATGGGTAATTGGCACACCTTTAGCTCTCGGTTCTATAGTCGGACTCATTGGGAGTGCCATTACTATCATTTCTCTGATCATTCGAATCAAATTTGAGGAGGATATGCTCATTAAAGGAATGGATGGTTATGTGGACTACCAACAAAGAGTGAAATACAAGCTTTTTCGTGGAATTTACTAAAAATAATCACAACCAATAATATTCATTTAATCATAATGAGGATATGACCGAATTAACAAGTAAAGAAATACATCTTATTAAAAGACCCGTAGGTTTACCAACGAAAGATGACTTTGCGATTGTAGAACAAAAATTTCCGGATTTAGATAAAGGGCAAGTTCTGATAAAAAATCACTATTTTTCAGTAGACCCCTATATGAGGGGAAGGATGTATGATCGGAAGTCATATGCGCCACCTTATCAACTCAATCACCCAATGACAGGCGGATGTGTTGGAGAAGTAGTTGAATCTACGAGAAAAAAATTCAAAGTAGGAGATTTTGTCTTAAGCCAAGTTGGTGGATGGCGAGAATATTATGTGTCAAATGGGAAAGATATTATGAAGATTAATACCGAAATGGCACCTCTCGAAAAATACATTGGAGCAATGGGGATGACCGGTTTTACAGCATACATCGGAATAACTGAATTCGGAAAGATTAAAGAAGGAGAAACTGTATTCGTGTCTGGTGCTGCGGGAGCTGTAGGTTCCATGGTTGCACAGATTGCTAAACTATCTGGATGCAAAGTAATAGGAAGTGCTGGATCAGACGAAAAAATTCGCTGGCTGAAAGAAGATCTCGGACTAGATGAAGCTTTCAATTATAAAAAAGTGGATAATTTTTACCCAACATTAAAGAAATTATGTCCAGATGGAATAGATGTGTATTTTGATAATGTAGGTGGCGCTATGTTAGATGCAGCGCTTCTTAGAATGAATCAGCATGGACGTGTGGTAATTTGTGGAGCTATATCTCAACTCAACAAAGCGAAACCTGATCCAATCTATAACTTAGTGTTAGCCCCCTCCAAAAGGTTTTCAATTCAGGGTTTTCTTATCTCGGATCATCAAGACCGTGTTCTTGAGTTTTTTGCTAAGGTGGGTAAGTGGTTACAAGAAGGGAAGATAATCGCAAAAGAAACTGTCGTAAATGGTATTGAAAACTCGATAGACGCCTTTTTAGGTTTGTTTTCAGGAGATAATATCGGAAAAATGATAGTGAAATTATAATTTGGTCCAAATGGGCTAAAAATATTTTTTATACTTCCATTTGATATAACACTTCATGTCTAAACATCACAGTGAAATTATACAAGTACTTGAAAAATTCCAAACTGGATACAAGGCTAGAGAGATGAACCAGCTATCCTCTTTTTTAGAAGATTTATTTGTTTTTGACTCAGATTCTATGATCGTGGGTACGGGTCAAAAGGAATGGATAGTAGGACCTGAAAAGATCAAAGAATTGGTAGAAAACGACTGGAAAGAATGGCAAGACTTGACTATCGACATAGATAACGCCCATATCCATATAGAGGGTAATTGTGCTTGGGCTACAACAAAAGCGACTTGTATCTTAACGTATACCATGGATCAGATATTGGAATTTGGATCCAACATGATAAAATCGACTTTAGCAGATCCTAACCAATCCGCATCTGAGAAACTATCTTGGTTGAATCAAATGACTTCCAGAGCTTTATTCGAGGAAAAGCAAGGAAAAACACTAAAATATGGATTAAGAATATCTGCAATCTTTGTGAAAAGGGAAACTAAATGGAAAATTCATCAAATGCACTTTTCATTCCCGAGTGTATTGTTTCCAGATAGTAGAATTAAAGAATAATTAAATGCTATTATGGATTCTCAGGTGATTCCTTAAGTGTACTACCACACCATTCACAAATCTCTGTATCTTCAGTAATATTACCACCACAATGCGGACAATGGATGACTTCTATTTTAATTGGTCCAGCAGGTGCGCGCTTTATGTTATACGGAAGCAAAATATCTCGTATCTGTCTTGTGATTCTGGTCTTTTCTCTATCCTCAATGTTATGGAATACACAAAATATCATAACCGTACATAAAAGGAGAAATCCTGACAGGAACCCGAACAGGAAATAGAACATACCTCCTAAAACAACCATTAGAATCAGTAAAATTACTGCAATGGATCCCATGACTATCGGCATGATAGTAAACATTCGTTTGGATGCTTTTGCACCCTCTAGTGCCATTCCCGCACGTTTGATCTTTTTCTGATCTTTCTTTTCCAATTGGTTGAAATCTGTTCCACAAATCATCCGATCTGCTCCACATATGTCACATAATTGTTTTCCGCATCCTAAACAACGTGGGATTTTCCCATGCGCCGTAACTTTTGCACCACAGTTATCACACGAATATTCAATAGACTTTTGTTTTTTCTTTTTTGTTTTTGCAAATCCAAATGACATACCCATACGAAAAAGAGAGAGTAAAAGCCTAAATAATTAATCTACAAAAATGAGAATAAAAAATAATGGAGTTAGACGGGAAGATCTCGCTTTGAGAAATAGATTATTGCACCAGCACTCATAACAACAGACCAACCAGTTAAGATTAACATATCTCGGACAACGTTTGTATATAAGCCATCAATCATAATAACTCGAGAATTGAAATAGTGGAAAATACTGATATACTCAATATTGTCAATAGGAATGCTTCCACTAAACGCTGGGATGAAATACAAGAGCATTATCAACGCAAATCCAATTGCTGTAGCAATTCGTCTCCTAAATATTGTTGAAATCAAGAGCACTGCGCTTTCAATTGCCCACAATAATAGTATCAGCCAGGCAAAACTTAACGCCATACCTCCAAAATTGAAATCTGCA
>JAEOTN010000116.1 GCA_016839865.1 Promethearchaeota archaeon
CATGGAGAGTAATTCTGTTTTGGATAATGACCCCCATTTTGAGTTTAGTATTCTGGTATTTAACGAAATATTTCTTTTATTGGACTCATTATCCGGTAGGAAACCAAACTGCATTTTTAGCGAACTTATTTTTCCCAGAAAATCCATTTGAATGGGAATTGATCGATTTTCCTGGGGAAGCAATTACATTGGAATTATTCAGAAGTATTAGCAATAAATTACCCACTTTGCGTGATTTATTTGTAGAAGATTTAATTACATATCAATTCAGAGTTGATGGTTTATCAGGCATTCAATTTACGACAATGTGCACAGGAGTTCAAGCAATTGCAATTTTTGCGGGATTAATAGTCGTGATCCCCAGATCTCGAAATGATAAAGTGAATAAAAGTCTCTGGTGGAGGAAAATCTTAGCATTATCAGTCTCATCCATTATTTTTTATATAGTAAATGTGGGTCGTATGGTTTTGCAGATTAGTCTTTATTACAGAGGATGGAATTGGGATGATATTCATGTGAGTATTTCAGCAGCCAGTAGTTTCATTGCAGCTCTAATTATCATACTAATGCATCGATGGATTCCTGAATTCATAATTTCGATCATTTGGGGTTTAGGTTCTATAAAAGAATTTTTCAAAAGACGAAAAAACACAGAAATAATGAATCCTCCATCCAAATAAGATCTATTTTTTTTTACATCTCAATTTTTTCCAACTGCCATCTATTTTTTAAAAAAAGCAGACAATAGTTAAACTATGTTTGAATCTGAAAACGGGCAGAAAATTGCTGAGATAGGAAATATTAAAATCGGTGGAGAATCCAGTGAATATCCATTCGTATTGATTGGAAGTATGTTTTATCACGGTCATAAAATTGTGCGAGATGATCGAGCAGGAGAGTTTGATAAATCAAAAGCAGAAGAGCAAATACAAAATTTCCTCGAATTCTCTGATCAAACTAGCGTTCCCGTAATCATTGATGTGGTTGGAGCGTATAAAGAAGCTCTGCTGAAATATTGTCAGTTTGTAGCCGAACATTGTGAGATACCCTTTCTGGTGGATGGTCTAAGTGACGAATCCCGGATATTTGCAATTGAAAAATTAATTGAAACGGGATACAGAGAACGTGCAGTATACAATAGCTTAGATAGTGCTACAAATGTTGAAAGTTGTGCAAAGATCAAAGAAATCGGAGTGAAGAACGCCGTACTTCTATGTTTTGGCTCCCGTGCTGTCACACCTAAACAGAAAATAAATTTACTTACTTCAACAGATCCAGAAAACTTAGGATTG
The DNA here is from genome assembly GCA_016839865.1 of Promethearchaeota archaeon. The sequence continues at coordinate 1,293 of JAEOTN010000116.1, forward strand.
TTGGAAAAAGTGAAGTTAGCTGGGATTCAAGATTATATAGTTGATGTAGCAGTGTTAGACATTCCCAGTATAGCGATTTCAGCGGGTTCTATCAAGAAAATCAAGGAAGAATTGAAAATACCCGTTGGATGTGCTCCAGTAAATGCATTAGCTGAATGGAATAATTGGAAAATGTTTGGTAAAAAGGGAAAAACGGGAACCACAGCAGCTATCATTTCACATATGCTAAGTTCGGGTGCTGATTTCGGAATGTATGGCAGTATTAATAAGGCAATAGACGTATTTCCGGGGATAGCTGTTTTAGATAGCATTAATGCATATTATCGAAAAAGAATTTTAAAGAAACCAACTGAATTTACAGATTTTTATAAAAAATTACGGTAATAATGAAGTCTCTTTAAAATTTATACACTCTTTATTCGATAACCTTTTTTTTATGATTCTTTAACTAATACACATGGGATATTCAGAAAAAATAATTGATATAGTGACTTTAGGCGGAGCTAACACCGACTTAATCATGGCTGTCAGCGATGTGATGCGATTTGAGACCTATTCTCAAGAAGAAATTAAGAAATACACTGCAATTGAATACTCCAGCAAAGTAAATGTCAATTCTCTTAATATCGCTCCCGGAGGATCTGCATCTAACATTGCATCTGATCTCGCGACAATTGGATTGAAAACAAGATATCTCGGAGTTATTGGAACAGATCAGAATGGAGACATCGCATTAAATGACATGAAAATACGTGGTGTCGATGTATCCTATATCAAGAGGACGAAAGAAGACTTAACAGGAGTTTCAATAATTTTAATGACAGGATATGGAAAGGATAGATCGATTCTTGCTTACAAGGGAGCTTCAAATTTGGTGGATCCAGATTATATTCAAGAAGAAATGATTAAAGATGCAAAGGTATTCGCTTGGACTTCTTTAACCTCTGATAAAGGTTGTGAAGCAATTCAAAAATCAATAGATATTGCTAAAAAATATGGTGTCCAAGTATGTGCCTGTCCTTCAATCTCAATTATCAAAAAACAAAAAAAGCTCGCAATCAATTTTGTGAAGCAGTCCAATATTGCATCGCTAAATAAAGAAGAAATCCGAGAGATAACAGACGAAAAAACCACAATAAAAGGGATTCAAAAGTTATTATCCTGGGGAATCAAAAAAATAGCAGTATCTCTAGGATCGAAAGGATCTCGATTAATTGATGGAACGCATGTTTGGGAATCAGGTATTTATGAAGTACCTGTATCAGACACGACAGGTGCTGGTGATGCCTTCGCTTCAGGTTTCATCTATGGAATATTAAACGATTTTCCATTAGATAAAATAGCCCGATACGCATCTGCAATGTCAGCATGTGAGATAAAAGGACTTGGAGTCCGAATTGGTCTTCCAGAATCTATTGAGGAACTGGAGGAGTTTATAAATACACACAAACTGGAACAAACAGAACTAGAATTCAAGAATCTTTAACATCTTGAATCAAGACTTTTTTATAGCTGTAATTTTATTTCTTTTTGCTCTACTGGTTATAATTTAATATTTGAGATGATTTTGCACTCTTGCCTTTTATTAATTGAAATTACAGCATAATTGTTGTGAATACGTGCTTATAAGTTACGGGGGAATGAAAAATTAGAATTTATAGAGCATATAGGTTTCGTTTATATCCAAATAATAAACAAAATGTAATTTTTAACAAAACACTCGGATGCTGTCGATTTTTATGGAATCTGATGCTTGATGAACGTATAAAAATGTATCAAATTTTAATGGATGACAAAAATAAGTTGTATAATTATCGATATAAGACAGAAAAAGAATATAAAAACAAGTACCAATTCTTGAAAGAAGTGGATAGTAAAGCATTACAATCCTCAACACGAAATTTATTATCAGCTTACAAAAGATTCTTCAATGGATTGAAAAATACCCAACATGTAGGTTTTCCCAAATTTAAATCACGTAAAGGTAAACAAAGCTACACAACTTATAATATCAAAAACAATATTAAAATTGATTTTAAGAAAAAAAAAATAAAATTACCAAAAATAAATGAATGGATTAAATTTAGGGACAACCGAATTTTTAAAGAAGAAATAAAAAAAATTACTATCTCGAAAACCAAGAGTGGTAATTATTTTGCTTCAATAATGATTGAAAGAGACATAACTCTTCCTAAAAAATTAGTAATTTCCTCTGAAGAGATCCAAGCTTTTGACATGTCTTTTCCATACTTTTTAGTTTCTCCTCAAAATCGTATGAAAAATCCCCATTTTTATAGGAATAAAGAAAAAAAAATCCGTCAATTGCAGCGTAACGTCTCTCGAAAAAAACCGGGATCCCAAAATCGAGAAAAAGCCCGAATTAGGTTAGCTCGAAAGTATGACCAAATCCATAATCGGAAAAAAGATTGGACACACAAAATCAGTCACAAACTTGCAAATAAATATAAAGTGATCATTTTAGAAGATCTCAATATTACAGGGATGATGAAATTTGCCAAAGGGCATGCAAAAACTGTAACATTAGATTTTTCGTGGAACTTTTTTGTATTTATACTACGATATAAAATGGAACAAAGAGGAAACTATTTAATTTTAATAAATCAATGGTTTCCATCAAGCAAACTGTGTTCCCAATGTGGATGGAAAAATACAACACTTGAAATTTCTTATCGGGTGTGGAAATGTCAAAATTGTCATACTGTTCATGATCGGGATGAAAATGCGTCTAAAAATCTTCTGATGGAAGGTTTAAAGCAGATTAAAGGATTACCTATAACGATAATTCCTACCGTAGGAACTACGGGAAGTTACGCTTGGGAAGATTATGTAAGACGATCATAGATCGCAGTATTCGATGAACCAAGAAACCATACACTTTAGTGTAGGGTAGTTCAACTATCTAGTTGTAAAGGATCAAATTATTAGCAATTACTAGATAACTACAATATTAATTAAACCAAAAACATGGGCGATTGAATTAACATGTCTTTAAAAGAAGAAAGTCGGGAAATTTTTCGCACATATGGAATGAATGATGAAGAGATTAACGTTCTTATTGCCTATCTCGGAAATCCCCAGTCCACAGCGAGTTTCATAGCCACTTATTTAGAGATGAATTATGAGCTAGTGAAAACAATTACCGACAAACTAGTAACGGAGAATTTCCTTAGGGAAATTAAGTCAGATGTGAAGGTCAGCAGGTACATTCCATTAGAACCATATTTTTCGTTGGTTATTGAAGAATCGAAAAAATTCCGAGGGAAAATTGAAACAATCAAAGATGCTGTTCTTGAAGATCAATCAAAACGATTTGATAGTCTTGAAACCATTCGAACTACTTCTGTTGGAGAAATTGATGAACGTGTAGAAGGTCAGGTTGAATCATTTTTTAGAGATTCGGATGAACACGACTCTGATAAACGAGCAGCAATTGAAAAAGCGAAAGATCGATTCACAACCACTGCACGAGAAACTTATACAAAACTGGAAACTGATGTTCGAGAAGTTGAAGCTAAAGCAGCAGCTCTTTGGGATAATCATTCCAGCAAATTTACTGGTGATAACGACTCTTTAAATACCAAATTAGATACGATTTCAGAACAACAAGTTGCAAAAACAGGTGTCTTGGAAACTGATCTGCATTCAATAATTGACACCCTTAATGGTCAATTGAAAGGAATTGCAGATGGATTTGTGTCTAATTATGAAGGTGGGATAACCTCAGCAAAGGATGGAATAAACACAATCATATCTGATTTATTAAAGGATTTTGCTGAACGTGTGAGTAAACTCGAAACTGAAATTAAAAAGCAATTAGATGAACATGTCGAATTTCATAAAGAGCATGCTGAAGCACTCAAACCATCTCTCGAAGAAATTCTTGCGAAATATATGGCACGAATGTATGATGTGATTGAAGAGTTAAAGAAAACGATTACAAAATTATTATACGAGCAAGCAGATCATATAAAATCTACGACAGATACCCTACAAACTCTCTTGAAACAGAATGTCAGCGGATTTGAAGAAAATACTCTAATGCTAATTGATAACTTGGCTGATATTTCCAGTAAACTTTCGGGATTATCAAATGATTTAGCAAAACGGGGAAGTGCATTTAAGGCTTTATTTATCGGAAAACATAAAGAATGGAAAGCTTTGAATAAAGAAGTTCGAGAGCGGGTTGGAAAATTATCCACAACGGTTAAAGAGGGTTTCACAGCTAGTACCTCCGAATATACAGAGAAAAATCAAGCAATTCTTACAGGAGAAAATGATAAATTAAAAGCAGATACGGATGATTTAGATAAAAAAGCACAAGATTCTGTTAATGTTGAAATGGAAGGATTAGCTGCGGATTTATCTGCAGAAATTGATGCTACTTTTACGAAGAATATTGATCACTGCAGAGATACAACAGTAAAACTCAAGGATTTAACTCAAAGCACGCTGGAAACTCATCATACTGAATATGATGCAGCGATATCCAGGCATTTGAAGTCTGCACTCAGTCATTATGAAGATAGTGATCGTGAAGTAAAACACAAGGTCACTGAATGGTATAGTGAAATGGATAAAGACCACAATGTTGCTAAGAATAAAGCTAGTACTGAAACTGCTCAACAAATTACTGATATCAATCATCATCTTGCTGAAACCAAAGAGAAAAATATCGAGCATGCTAAAACATTCGAGTCGGATAAGAATGATTTGAAAAATAATCAGAACGAGAAATATAATGGTGCATTGTCACGCTCTGAGAAATATATCAACGATGAGATTGAATTATTCCAAAATGAAAGTAAGGAATTGAATGATAAACTCCATGCTATGCTTGAAGATCATAAATCGAAATATCAGGAAAATGCCACTTTCTTGCAGCAATCATTAACCCGAACTATTAATGAGAATATTCAAAATACAAAGGACGCAATTGCTGATTTCACATTGCAGTTCATGAATGGAATTGATGAAGCAACTGAAATTGCATTGAGCAATGAAGAAAAACTCAGCAATATTTTAGAAGCGTCTGCAGCAGTTATTGAAGTCCCAGAAGCCACAACATGGCACATAGTTGGAATGGCTGGAATAATTGAGTCAATTGCAGATATGTTGGGTCGAGTAAAGAGCTCTGTAATCGTGGTAACACACCAAGTGGTTCCTAAAATAATGGAAACAATGTCACAGATGGCTTATACTCGAAAAGCAGCCAGATTCTTCTATACAACTCACTGGACACCTGAATATGAAACTATCTTGCAAAGAATGAAAGCTTTAGGAAACATCCAATTCCGGCAAATGAAACAACAAGGTAATTTCATTGCAGTGACGAAAGATGCGGAAGAAGTAATTTTAGCACCTTTCTCGAAGAAAGAAGAAGAAATCATTGCTGTAGTTTCCACACAAGAGGGTTTCGCACAATTGTATTCTCAGATAATTGGGCCTGTGTTTCAAGCAAATAGCCGACCTATCTAAAACACTAAATTTTTATTTATTCTTTTTATCTACATCAGAAATTCAATCTTCGATGAAGGAAATAGAACAGGATTTCAGAATGTCATTCAATTAGTAACAGTAGTAAAAGAAATTAGAAAAGAAAAAAATTATTTCTTAGGAACAGTATCGTCGTCTTCCGAATGTACCCTTTTCAAGTCAATATCGCTCAATCCAGGGATAGTGTTGAGAACATTTCGGACTGCTCGTTTTGGATCTTTTGCACTCGTTATATAACGACCTACAATCAAAATATCTGCGCCCATATCTAATGCATATTGAGCAGTACTCGCAGTTATCCCTCCTGCAACTGCCACGAGAACACGATCCTTACCACTTACAAGTTTTTTATCTTTGTAGTAATCCTTAATTTCTGCAATTGCAGCCCATCTTTGTTTTGGATCTACTTTAGTAGCTTCCGTATCAATTCCCTTATGCAAAATGATTACATCAGGAGTTTCTTTAAGCTTGTTTAGTTTCGCAGTAACATTATTTACTTCCATCATATCAAGAAAAGCATAGATACCTACGCGTTGTGCTTCCATGATGAATTTATCAATTGAGGCAGCGTTAGCTAATCCGCTACAAACAGCAGCATCAGCAGTCGCATTGAAAGCAAAGTCTACTTCGAGTTTACCGACATCTAATGTCTTTAAATCTGCAACTATAAAAGCTTCTGGAGCTAATTCCCTTAATCTCTTAACAACATCGATTCCCTCTTTCTTCAAAAGTGGAGTTCCAACTTCTAAAATTATGCGATCGGATTTCGGGATGTGTTTCATCAACTTTTCGTGATATCCAAATGAGGGCTGATCCAAAGCGATCTGCAAGTATGGAGGGCGCCACAATCTTGGAA
>JAEOTN010000117.1 GCA_016839865.1 Promethearchaeota archaeon
GAGTTTTCGATAAATGCTCGTCCAATTATATAATTAAAGCGCAAATGGTCATTGAATACCACTTTCTTATCCATACATTTAAACAAATAGGAGACAACACCTGTTCCTGCAAATGCGTCTAAAACAGTGATAAATTCAAGATTTTTCACTATATCATAAATAGCTGGGATAATTTTTACCTTAGATCCCCTATACCGCGTTGTAAAGGTGAATGAATCAAGAAATGAAGTCATTTTATTCTTTCAATACTTCCTTTACAGAACCATCTTCTAATCCGATATAGCAAGCATCAGCGATGTCGATAAACAGGCCTGTTTCTACTATACCTGGAATTCGAATTAAATCCAACTCCAAGTTTATAGGATTTTTAATCAATCCAAAATCTGCATCAATAAGAAAATTTCCATTATCTGTAACGATAGGTCCTGCTTTGTTTACACCCATTCGTAACTTTGGTTTACCTTTCATCTCTTCTATTTTTTTCATTACAGGGATATATGCACCAGGGATTACTTCAATAGGTACGCCATTTTTCCACTTTTCTCCTAGAATTTTCGAATCTTTATTGAAATCCGCGACAATTATCACTTTTTTGGAATTGTATGCAAGAATTTTTTCTTGAACATGACATCCTCCCCCTCCTTTTATTAGGTTCAAATTATCATCAATTTCATCGGCACCATCAAAAGTGATTTCAACCTCGGGATATTGATTCAAACTACCTAAAGTTAATCCATTTGATACAATTAATTGAGTTGCTTGAAAAGAGGAGGGTATACAAATCAAATTTTCTCTGTCCCAATCTGCAATTCTTCTTACTGCATAGACTACAGTCGAACCCGATCCGATTCCAATAATTTTATGATTCTTCAATTTTTCATCTACTGCTTGATACGCAGCATTTTTTTTAGCTTCTTCAACAGACATTTCTGATCTCTTTTAATCTCTCATACTAATAAGTGTTTATTCTCAAAGGAGATTCCCAACATCTTTCGAGTTCATAACTGCTGTATACATCTCGGGATCGGTGGCTCCTTCAGTAGAGAAAATTAATATATTGGATAATTTATTAATCTGAAATCGTTCTCTCAACTCTTTTCCTTCCTCAGAGAATAAGAGATTCAATCCAGCAAAACTTGCGGCTCCAGATTCTCCAGATATTATCCCCTCTTTCGACAATGTCTGCATTGCTTTCAAAGCTTGTTCATCATTAACTAAGAGAAATGCATCTACACCTTCTTTTAAGATTGGAAAGGAAATTGTAGATATCTTGCCACAACTCAATCCAGCCATAACAGATTCATATGGTCCTTCTAGGGCTATAATTTTATCTTGTTGAATCGCTTCAAGAGCACATGGGGCTTGTTTAGGTTCTACACCGAATATCAAAGGACTTTTTTCGGAAATTGACTTGTAAAACTGAACTACGGCTGAAATAAAACTTCCAACTCCAATTGGAGCAATGATAAGATCTGGATATGGAAGGTTTTTGGTTACTAATTGCTCTTCGATTTCCCAAAACATGGTAGAATATCCCTCAACAATATATTTCGGAATATCTTCATATCCTGAATATCCCGTATCTTGAATGATTATTCCATCTTGTCGGGACGCAATTTCCACTGCAGTATCGTAATTCCCCTCCACAACCACAACTCGTGCTCCTTCAGACTCAATTCCATCAATTCTTGCTCTCTTCGTGTGTTTCGGAACAAAAATCAATGCATCCAATCCCAAAAGATGTGCACTATGGGCTACTGCACGTCCATGATTTCCATCTGTAGCAGTTACAAGGTCAATTTTGCCAAATTTAATCAATTTTCGTTTGAAGTTCTCAATTCCTTGATATTTTATTCCGAATTTTTGCTCCAAAACCTTAATAGTAGCGTACGAGGCACCTAGAATCTTGAAAGCTGGTAATCCTAATCGACTGGATTCGTCTTTTATATAAATATTGCCACAACCAAGTTTCTCTGCTAGATTTCTAACTGAGTGTAATGGTGTTGGTGAGTAATTTGGAAGCGATCTATGAAACTTATTGGCATCTCTAGAAAAAGAGGGGGTGTTTACCTTTAGTTGTGAATTACGATTTAAAAGGAAATTGGGCATGGATTCCTCATCAGAATTTATAAACTGTGTTCATATAAATACAATTTAGAACGTTTTATTCCTAATTTCATAAGAATCGATTGAAATCGTGCATCTTTTGGGTCACAAACAATCTCAATTTGCGAGATATTCATCGTATTCTTAATGTATTTAAACAACTCTCTCATAATTGTCTCTTCAATCCCTTTCTTATACGCATCCTCTTTGTATGTTAGCACCTGATGGACAATACAGTGAGGATTTCCAAAATCATCGTGATATGGGGAAAAGAATCCTGCTCCTATGATTTGTTCATTTTCCTTTGCAAGTATGATGGAATTTCGTAATTTTAAGTCTAAAACCCGTTGTTCAATTTCTTTTTTAAACTGAGATTCTTCAAAAGGGAGATAACTCCTATCCGAGAATGCTATCGCTAATTTCATCAATTCTTCCTTGTCTTTCCGCGGATCATATCGAACGATTTCCATACATGGATCTTAGA
>JAEOTN010000118.1 GCA_016839865.1 Promethearchaeota archaeon
ATTTAGCGCGGAATATCACATATACTTTATCTTCTTTGTCAATTAGGAGTAATGGTCGGGATAATGGAAGTCGTAGTGTACCCGCTCCTTTCAGATTGAAGTAATCAGGATTATGCCAAATTTTTGTTGTTTTCCACAGACTATCCTGAAGGTATATCATCATATATTGGGGATTAGTTTCTTCATCCGGACGGTAAAAGGTAGCGATATAGGGATTGCCTTTAGAATCCACTGCCATTGATGTTTGATTTATCAGCGTTGAGTTTTGAGGAATTTTTACAGCATACTCTGCATTTTTTAGAGTAATCGGAAGTACTTGTGGTGTATTATCAGATTTTAACCAGGTTCTACCCCCATCTAAGCTCTTAGCATAACAAACATCATGATTAGTCTCGGCTCCACCTGTTTCTCTCCAAACCCAACTTAGATGTATTGCATCTTCATCATCAATCCAGATTTGCCAGTAGGCATTTCGCTCATTTTCCCCATCAATTAAATTAGTATGAACATCTTCCCAGAATTCAGTGTTTGGATTATAACGCTTGAGATTGAGATTTCCATTTCCAGATCTCCCATCTCGATAAAAGAAGTATAAAATTCCTTTAGAATCCAGGTAAAATTGAGGATAACATACTTTTTGTTCATTTATACCCGTCATTTTCATAGGCTGTGTGAAATCTAGACACTTTGGTGAAGTAGACTTCTTGTAGCGTAAAGGGTGATTGTGGTGATCATAAGATGTATGCAAAATATTCTTTGAATCATGAAGAATGCTAATACAATTGTGTGCATCTTTTACATTTCCTCGATGTTTCAATCTAACAATCTTCCATTCAGTTTCACCCAATTTTCGTTGTGCAAATGTCACTCTTTTTTTTGAATCATAATACGAAACTACTTGAGTATCTCCATGCGAACTGATGGAATCCCGACGGAAAATGACACAGTTAATTTGGGTTTTGGAATATCCTAATTCTATAGGAATGAGTTTAACGTGATTCACAAACAGATTAATCCGTTCTAAAACAAAAATTTTCGTTGTGTCAATAAACATTATCGAATTATTATATTTTATGGACGTGTTTTGATCATTTTGATTATCTATTGACATTAATGCAAATGTTTTTTAATCATAAATTCGTTCCTACCTTTAAATCGACCCGTTACAACGATTCAACAATTTTTTAACTAATTTTGGTGTATAGGAATGCAGAAAAAGTACAAAATACTAATTACGATTGGTATCATCCTGGTTGTGGTTCCTTCTGGAACTCTTGGTATTTTTCTCTTAGTAAATTGGAGTGATTTTCATAAAAATTATGCTACATGGCGTGGACATGGTTGGCGTGTAAGGGAAGTCGAATTTTCTCCTGTAGATCCAATTCTAGCTACGGGTTCCTCAGATGGCAGCGTAAGAATTTGGGATTTAGAAACTGGAGAAACTCTGCATGTATTATCTAGGCACCATTATGGAGTTATTGCACTGGCTTTTTCACCTTCAGGAGAAATATTAGCATCTGGAGGTTATGATAACAAAATTAACCTTTGGAATGTCTCCTCAGGAGAGCATATTGAAACATTTACCAACTATCCCATGGGAGTAACGGATTTGAAATGGTTACCCGATGGGGAATCACTAGTGGTAGCTGGTGGAGAATATATGGGATATATCGCAAATCACAGTCAACCCGAAAAATATCTACAAATAATGAATACGAGTGATTCTGGAAATATTTTAAAGCAGTTTGTTGGACATACTGAGTCTGTTATGTCAATTTCAATATCTTCTGATGGAAACAGATTACTATCAGGATCTATGGATAAAAGTGTAAGACTGTGGGATATTGATACTGGCACTCAGATGCATATTTTTCAAGATCACACAGATATAGTCACTTCTGTCCTTTTCTCAAATGACCAATCATCTTACATTTCGGCAAGTCTTGATGGCAAAGTAAAGCTATGGAATAACCAATCAAGTAGCGTTGTAAACGAACTACAATCAGAATTTCCAATTTGGTCAATTTCTCAATCTTCACTAACCTATGAACTTGCTGTTGCAGTGGATTCAGACCTACATTGGCAAGATATCTATTGGTTAACTTATGGAAGTATGCATGATTGCAGTATCCAGATATGGGATCTGGAGAAATCTAAGCAAGTTGACGAATTAAAGGGGCATGAGAACACTATAGAAGCAGTGAAATTCTCCCCCGATGGAGAGTATCTTGCATCAGTTAGTTGGGATTGGACAGTAAAATTATGGGGAAAACATGCAAAAGTAGAAATTACTGAAGAAATCGATGAATGGACTACTGCTAGACCTAGTCAAGTCGGGATAGACAAGAGTGCATTAGACGATGAAATTGATTCAATAATTGATTCAATTATTGCTTCAACATTTCACTCTATATTAGTTGTAAAGGACAGTAAATTAGTATATGAACGTTATTTTCATGATGAAAATGAACAAGATTTCACGGAAACTACTAAACACGTTCAGTTTTCTGCTACCAAGAGTTTTACTTCAGCATTAATAGGAATTGCGATAGATAAAGGATTTATCAATAGCACTGATGATAAATTTCTGGACTATTTTCCAGAATATAGTGGTCTCTCTATGGATAGTCGTGTGGAAAATATTACTATTCATCATTTATTGACTATGACATCAGGTCTCAATTTTGATGATTCATACTCTGATATTTGGTACATGGGGGTAGTAAATGATACTGTAGAGTACATAATTACAAGAAGCATGTATGGAGATCCAGGAGCTTCTCATGTGTACAATTCAGGTTCATCTCAGCTATTATCTGCATTGATAACGAAAGCAACAAATCAATCCACCTATGAATTTGCTCTTCAATATTTATTTGAACCATTAGGAATGGAACGAAGTGATGTCATATGGGTTTCAAGCAGTGATGGTGTATATCACGGGGGAATCGGACTCTTTATGACTCCACGAAACATGGCGAAATTTGGGCAACTTTACCTAAATAACGGAACTTGGGAGGGAGAACGAATTATATCAGAGGAATGGATATACAATTCTACCATTGATTTTATGGCAACTTCTCCCAACTATGGATATCATTTCTGGATAGACGAAGACAGGTATTCTGCACGTGGATACGGAGGTCAAATGATTATTATGGTTCCCGAACACGATTTAGTGGTTGTAACTACTGCGCGAGCAGAGCACACACGATCTCTTACAATACCTGACTTGGTAATAGATTCAATCATTTAATTCTTTAAACTCATTTTTTATAATACACATCGTATCATTTAGCAAATGGATTAAAAAGAATTAATATATACCCGGAATGAGTTTGTATTTTACTCGTTTTCGGTATTCGTCGTATCCTTCCATTCCTTTAATGAGCATTTCTTCTTCGAACTTAATGCGAATAAGGAGTGATAAAATAACAAGAAAACTACCTGCTAATCCAACAATGGATCCCAATGCTAAAGGAGTCCCTATAGCCCAAAAGAAAGCTCCTGAGTATAATGGATGACGAACCTTCCCATATAATCCAGTATCAATTAGCTTTTGTTCCTTATTTATGTCTAAAATCTTACTAGCAAACGCGTTTTGAGCCTGCGCTGTCATTAAAAATGCGAATCCAAATATCATCAAAACGAATCCTATGATCTCTGCCCATAATGGTATTGGAAAAGGATAAGGTGCAGTAAAAGTAAACCGCTTTTCAAGCGCTGGATAAACAAAAGCACCCAAAAATCCTATAGTCATTAACGGCATTATGAACCAATCAGATCCAGCTGATTTCTTGGTTTCTTTCGTGACACCAACCTTTTTAAATTTCGCACGGTTTCGTATTACCCGAGGATTTTTCTTGTTTATTATGGCATAACCGATTGTGATGATTACTGCCATTGATCCAATTACTGTCCATGCTTCCCACCAATCCCATGCCCATTTAGAGGCTGGAAAGAGAAAAAGTCCAAAAGCAAGTGTTACCCATACAGGAAAGAGCATGATGATCCAAAATGGAAGAGGTGTATCTTCCTTAGCGATTTGAGGTTTTTCTTCAGACATGCGACCAATAATGATTATTCATTTTTTTGCTTTTTTGCATGGTGTTGATTTATTATTTCGAAAAAAAAGTAAAAATAATCTATTATCGTTTTTTCTTAACAATTTTTAATCCAACAATAGTTGCTGCTACTGCAACAACTCCAGCTCCTCCAGCAATCAACGTCACGTTTAACCATTTTATCGGTATGTCGATTTCAACGAAAACATCAAAAAAACTTGAAGCACCGGCTCTGTCTTTTGCTTTCCCCGTAATCTTTAACTCTTCAGCACGTTTGTATTCGTATGGATCAAGTTCGTATATTAAAACAGGATAAGGAAGATAATCTGGCATTTGCATAGTTTCGACGGTTTCTCCATTAATTTCTAGAGTTAATTCCTCCAGTCCAGATTCTTCGTCATTTCCAATTACATAAATCGTAGTTTTTTCTGATAATTTATCCCCATTATAGACGTTTGAGACGTACACACTAGGAGGACCGTCATCAGGAGGAGGAATTCCATCTACATTTAAACCTACTTGAGTCGCAATAACTTTTCCACGATATTCGTCCACATCCTCAATAACAAAACTGAGATTATAATCTCCTTGAATAGGTGACCATAATTCAACTTCACCTGTGAAATTACCAGTTGCGGAATCATAGGTTAATTCATGCCGATAAGTATCCTCAGCAAGATCAATCCCACCCAAAGTTTCGTTATCTGGTGGATCAGGAGGAAACCAATCACTAGGAATAGCTCTCACATAACATGTGCTTATCTCAGTTGAATTTCCTACTTCTACCGACATTGGTATTTTTACCACTGTAACGTTGTATTTGTGCCATGTCTTAAGAGGTACTTTCAGAAATTCTGGTAAAAATATACTTATGGTTGATGGGCAATCTACACAGAGAACTGTTATGAATGAATCATGTCCATCCCCTCCATTAGGTAACCAGCCCATCGGGTGAGTAATATGTGCCACCCCATCATGATTATCATCTATACAAGGGTATTGCTTATGTTCATAACCTAAATTCTTGATATGCTCAGTTGCATCCATAAATGCAATTGCAATTGAATTTCCAGTAACCAAAGAAGTGAAAAATCCTTCTGCAAACATCCCTCGATGAGGAGGTAGGGGACTGGGAAAACTACTATAACCAGAATATGTTGAAAACATAATGATGCGATTAGATTTACTGAGTTCATCCATCCATGTCCCAGATTCACATGCCTCATAAATCAAAAGAATACGATCGCACCCAGACGCTACCTCAAATGCATCTAGATCATCATCACATTCTTGAGCTGTATATCCTCCATTTGGAAAAATTGCCATGTCGTTAACACCTCCGTGATCAAATAAGTAGACACCTAGTAATCCATCAGAACCGACTCTAGTAGGAGCCCATGAGCTAAATGCATAATCTAAGTTTGCATCCGTGGTTAATCCATCCTCCCGAGTAGTATGGGGAGCCATTTGATCTGGTACTAAATAATAAATATTGCTTTCATGAATCCCACAATCCAATGCTCGATCATAAACCCACTCAGTAGTCAGCAAAATGAGATCCCACTTGTCATGATCATCACGATCACCTGCTACAATAATCCACGCATCCACGCATTCATAGGCGGAAGAAGATACATCTGTTATATTTTTATGATTAATAATTTGATTCCCAATGTTACAATAAAGTAATGAAAATAAAATCAGAGAGATAATTACTTGGGATTTTGTTGTTTGTCGCATAAATAACCCTCCTAACAACGGTATCTCAAGTCCGATTAATAAATCTATATAATGTCACATTACTCTTCGAATAGAGCACTTGTGATTGTGGATAGTGAATTAACTTTAAATTAGAAAGAAAAAGGAAAATCAACTTGTATTGCGCTGTGTTTAACTTGTTTATCCTATCGTAGTATTCATAAAGAACAAAGACAATCTGATATCAACGATTTGACAACCTAATTCGTAAAAGATTTACCGAGAGAATCGAAATGAAACGCACAACAGTATTCATATTTTTTATGATTTGTTCACTTTCACTACTATTTGGAAACATAAGTAGTGTCAAAGCTTATAATTTTGACCCGAGTGTTGAAGTTGGGGATGAGATTGTGTATGAATATTATTCTGATATTTATGATTTGGAATTAATTACACATGTTATGGTCAATGTAACGGATATTACAGATGTTGCAGATAATGCCACAGTTATTGAAGGAATTCTCTATGGATCAGTTAATGGAGGAGATAGTTTTGATGCTGCAGAACAAGGTCCAATGAATCTCGCAACTCTAATAGATTATAGTTTAAATCATTCTTCACCAATCGATGAAGGTGATTTTTTCGTTGTTCCAGGCCATAAAATTGGGACATATGTTGTAGAAATCAATGCTGCACTTAGCTCTGGAACTGCTACATCAATTAAAAATGATTATGGGATAGAAATCACTGGTAGTCCAGATGTCAACAAAACGATGGTATATAACAAAGACGGAATTGTAACAACATACCACAGAACAGATGATGAGGGAATCCGGAATTTTGATATTTACTCTATAAATGGCAGACGATATACAATTCCAGGTTACCCGATTATTATCATAATTGGATTTATGATACTGGGTGCTTTGGGTATATATCTCATCAAATTTCGTAAAAAGTCCTAAAGAACATGCAATAACTATTTCTTTTTTTATATTGCAAAAATTTTGAAAGAAATATAGAAAATGAAAAAAATTACTTTTTTACTAGGTCGTATTTATCGATAAGCTCAAGGATACCATAAACTTCCATACCGTGATTGTCCCGTTCATTGGCATCAGAGAGGTTCCTCCAGCAGAATGGACACTCGGTCAACACAATATCAGCTTTAACTGCTTCAGCTTCGTCTAAACGTCGTGAAGCGGTATTCAAACTGAATTCTGGATATTGCGCTCGAACACCACCACCAGCACCACAACAGAAGGAATTCTCTTTAATTCGATACATTTCATTAAATTCAACTCCCGGCAATGCTTTTATGATGGTTCGTGGAATTTCAAACCATGCTGCTACTTTCTTCTTCAGCTTGCGTTTATCCATAAATAAGTTGTC
>JAEOTN010000003.1 GCA_016839865.1 Promethearchaeota archaeon
ATAACTCAAGAACAACTGTGGAAATGACTCCAGATTCCTGACACCTTTCACAGGTGGGGGGAGGTTAAGGCCTCTTATCATCGTATCAACATCATGACTGAATTTTCCTGTATTAATAAGTAAATCAATAACAAGTTCTTCATCCTTTCCATAGATAAATAATTCGAGAGTCTGGCATAGAACTCTGGCAGCATAAGGATTTTTCTTGTAGAGGCGGTTTATGACAGCAACCCCCCGGTCAACATCTATATCTCTGGAATCTTTAGGTTCCAGGTAATAGATAAACCAGGCAGCTTCATAATTAGCCTGCCATGGGTCTCGCATCATGTACGATAAAATCTCAGTCAGCAAATCGACATCATAATCATCGGTAGCTTTGCGAGTGAGATCGGCAAATGAATTTCTCAATGTTTGAGTCTTTTCCCGGTCGGGAGAGGGCCTATAACGAAGCATTTCTAAGAAATCATCAGCTACTACACCTATGCCACCTTGAGTCTGTTCAATTCTATCTACGAGTTCACTCCACGTTTGCTCTATAAACTTGCCGTTTTTGTCCCAAATCAGAGAATATCCATCTTTATGCTCTTTTTCTTTAAGGGACATATAACCTCCAATAAATATGAATTATACGACTCGTCGGAGGGTATTGTCAATATTTGTGTATGCGAAACATTAAATTATTTTTGTGATGATTGCTAAAACAATTGTTTCGCTAACACTAACGTTTAGTAAAAAAGGAGTAAAAAAGGGGTCAGACCAGAATACCGGGAGTTCCGTGAGATGTTTATGCGGAAGGTTTGGAGAATAGAAGGTTAATATATAGCAATTAAAATGAATAGTCAATTGTCAGATAAAGCCTTGATAATTGGAGAATTACAATTCATTTCTTTGTAGATTCTTTTTTTTCCTTAATCTGTCCAAGTAAAAGGAGAGCATGAAAAACACGATCTGCAATGTCGTTGGTAATCATTTTAGCAGGAATCAACCCATGACAAATTGAATTCCTTAAATTCCAACCACGAGGATCTGTAAACAGAACCCTTAAATAGAAGGATACATTTTTGTCAAAAACATTTTCTACTATTGGTTCACGGAGAATTTCATCGAAGATTTTCAAGTTAATTCCCCCACTACGACTAGGCTTATAGACCGCTCCTCCTGATTTTTCTACTAGGTTGCGAAAACTGTCTTCAATCTGAGGAATTAAAAGATGTACTGCTGTTATAAAATCATTCTCTATATAGAATTTTACACCCTTTTCAATAATGGTTCTTTTATCATCATCAAAAACCGGAGATCTATATAAATATCCGACTATATCTTTCGCAGATGGTGAGAATTTTTCCTTGACCCCCTCCATAATCTGGTGAAGAAACAGTGATGAAAAAGACATATTTTGGTACATTTGTTTAATTATATGACCTTCAAGGTCATTTTCAATTGAACCAATTTTTCCAACAGGGCGGCCTTTATGGTCCTGAATAGTGGTTGAAACAAGATATTGGATAACAAACTTGCTTGACAATTCTTTGACTTGCTTTTCAATTTCATCTCGTTTAGGTATAAAATGGAAAGCAATCTTACTTAAGACAAGTTCAAGATTCCCATCCAGCATTTCTGAAACATATTTATCTAATTTATCTTTTGGAATTTCAAATTTATAAGATATTTGCTTGAGGTCTTTGTCAGTCCTTCTGTTAATTTCTCTCAAGATAGTCGAAATTGAATCAGCCTCTTTTTTCAATCCAAAATTTAAATATACTGAATATACCTTCTGTAGCCAAGTAGAGCCAACTAATGGCGATGCGGTTTCTGACGCTTTCAGGAAACTATTCCCATATTTCAACAATACTTCTCTGACCTTTTCGGTTTGATTATGTCTACGGTAATATTCCGCTAGACGCATAGCAGCGGCTTCAGCAGCAAAAGGCTCTGGCTTTTCCGAATTGGTGACACGGTTCAGTCTTTCTTCTAGATCTGATATAACTTTACTTTTTTGTTCTCCAGTAAGAGTGATTTTCTTGTTATTCATTAGGAAATCGTATGAAAATCCCCAACGCCCCACAATGTCATCTTTAGCGATTGAGTCCTCAAAAGAAATTATTGTACTTATGATTTTCTTAATGCGATTGGCATCATTCAAACTTAATGATAACGATAAAGCCCGTTCAAGCTTCATTATCACCGACGTCTCATATTTATGAAATTTGTGAATCGCAATGTCTACTATTGCGTCAATTACTATTCGAGCCGTTTCTGGATCAGGATTCTCATTCGTAATAGTTTTTGAGAAATCCCAAACCAGTCCTGCATAACGCGATTTGAATATGGGGTGTTTAGCCTGAATAGTTCTTTTTGACCAGTACTCAAGTGTTTCTTTTGATACATGTTGAATGCTTGGATATTCAACCATTTGTCCTGATTCATTTGGCAATACCATCATGGGACCAAAATATGTACCCCACCCTGTTTTTTCATCTTTGTAATCTTCGATGAATGCAAATGCCAAAATTTCAGCTTTTAGCTCATCTGTAATTATTACTCCATTCGTCTCAAACTCCTTTTTTATTTTTTCCATGGAGCCTTCGATTTCATGTTCAGTAATGGGTTCCGTTTGTTTATCAAAAGCATCTAAAATTTCATTTAATTTTGAATTTGCCTTAGCCATACTTAATATCCTTATTCTAAGTTTAAGAATTACTAATATCCTTATTTTAGTTAATGAAATCATTAAATATCACAAAGATGGTGAGGTGTCAATGGAATGCTTTTTTTCTATGACCGAAAATAACGGTTGGAATCTAATACTCTTTATTGATCAATAGATTGAGATAGAGCTATATTTATTGATAAACTTTACGTTAAGGATATTGGTTTATATTGTGTGAAAATCCTTAAAA
>JAEOTN010000119.1 GCA_016839865.1 Promethearchaeota archaeon
ACTGTTATTGATGCCGCAATTCTACTTGGAGTAATGGTCGGTGAGGATTCTAAAGATAAATCTACATTAGGTAATGATACAAAAAAGTATTCAGATTATACCCAATTCCTACTATCCGACGGATTGAAAGGGGCTAGAATAGGTGTTGCTCGGAATTTCTTTGGATTTAGTAGGTATGTGGACGAGTTAATGGAACAAGCAATTGATAAGATGAAAGAATTAGGAGTAATTATCGTCGATCCTGCGAATGTAGAACATAGTGATGAATATGGAGATGATGAGTTCAATATTCTATTGTACGAATTCAAACAAGATATGAACGCTTATCTCACTAAATATAAGTCTAATCTTCAGTATTCTACCCTAAAAGAATTAATTGAGTACAATGAGAAAAATAAAGACACAATTATGCCATATTTTGATCAAACTTGTTTTGTAAAAGCAGAAGAAAAAGGACCTCTAACTGATGAGGATTACACTAAAGCCCTTGAAAAAGCACAGAGACTTGCAGGAAAGGAAGGCATTGATGCTACTTTAGAGAAACACAAATTGGATGCAATTATCGCACCGAGTGGTGGTCCAGCATGGATAGTGGATTTATTGAATGGTGATAACTCTATCGGAGGAAGTTCTTCACCCGCTGCAGTGTCAGGCTATCCAAATATAACCGTGCCATTAGGATACATTTTTGGATTACCTGTAGGTATTTCCTTCTTTAGCACAGCATATCAAGAACCTACTCTATTGAAGTTAGCGTTCAGTTTCGAACAAGCAACGAAACATCGTAAAGCACCTCAATTCCCAGAAACGATAGAGTTAGACTGAGTCTTATTTCTTTCGTTTTTTATTTCTGATCACAACAACCACAGCTGTACTAATAGCCAGTATTATACCAATTATTGGAAATCCTGGAATAGTTCTTGGGATAATAGATCCTAAATTGGATAAATTGAGTTTTCCTACTAATCCATCTGCTGTTTCTGAACCACTGAGAGTCGTATAGATCCCATTCAATAATGGAAAATCATTGGAAATTGTGGTACCTGCAATGTAACAATACCCATTTGAATCAACACAAATTGATTCTCCGTTATCAGGTCCTGAACCTCCTAAATACGTGCTGAATTCTAGGTTACCATCAGAAGTGAATTTCATCAACACCATATCGACCATTCCATTGAACTTTCTATCATATCTTCCTTTAACTGGAAACTTTTCTGAAGATGTTGTCCCAAGAAGAAAGCAATTTCCAGTAGAGTCTACAGTAATACCCTTGCAGTAATCGTCATTTATCCCTCCAATATAGGTGCTGAATACGATTTGGTTATTCGTATCAAGTTTTGTAACAAAAATATCGGAGATATGATGGGGGGAATTATAAGTATCATCATAAGCATTAACTGTGGGGAAATCTGATGAAATAGTACTACCAGTAATGAAAATATTTCCGACACTATCAACTGCTATATCTTCAATGTAATCTTCGCTACTACCTCCTAAATACGAGCAGTAGCTGATATTCCAATCTTGGGTAAATTTTGTTATAAAACCATCATACGGACCACTAATATTCTTCATAAACGCATTGGGTGTTACAAGTAAATCTTCATGGTATGATTGTCCTGAAACTACGCAAGATCCATCAATATTCAATTCAATGGCTGTAGCAGTAGTTCCACGTATAAATGTACTAAAATTCAGAGTGCCATTTGGATTTAGAATTGTTATAAATGGATCAGTGATGATACTGATAGAATCATTTATAGGATTAAACAAGGGATAATCTACTGAACTTGTGTGACCTAAAACATAGCACAATCCTTGATCATTTACAGCGATATCTCTACAATAGTCCATATCGCTTCCTGCTAAAAAAGTACTATAATTTAAGGTACCATCGGGATTGATTTTTGTTACAAATCCATCATACATACCCCCGTGTGTATCATTGAATGCGTTTTGAGTTGGAAAGTTGACAGAGAAAGTATCTCCCGTCACATAACAATATCCATCGTTGTCTACTGCTATACTCCAACCAACATCATAGTTACTTCCTCCCAGGAATGTGCTGTAATTTAAGGTCCCATCTAGATTTAGTTTCGCTACAAAGACATCATGCTGACCATTTATTGTTGAATCATATGCATTCTTTATTGGAAAATTGGACGATCCGGTGTGTCCTACTATGTATGTAGCACCACTATTATCGGTCGCCACTCCTGTGATAGTATCCTCATCACTTCCTCCAAAAAACGTTAAAAATGAGGAATTTTGAATCTCTGCTGTAATACTTGGTGTAGTTAGAAGCAATATAGAACCAAAAAAAATACAAATTAGACAGAATATTGACTTAACATTTCTGAAATTATTCATAGGTTTTCCTCCATCAAAATTAATAGAACATCTAATTATCAGAATGAAATGAGGGATTATCCTTTAAAAAATTAATAGTTGTTTTATTACTTAATTTGAAAAACAATGAAATCGGGGGTGATACTATGCGGAGTAACAATATTAGGTAGTACCTATTTCATGTTGATACACAGTATCACCCATACAGTATTGGTCCAAGTTCTATAAAAAATGCTCGATCCCAATTAATTCTATCAATAGGAATTTTAGTAATGAATATTTTCAGCAATGTTTATTTAAAACGACAGAACACGAAGATCATGGAAGCACGTTTTCCTAAGAAATGTTTCATTTCCTACTCCGATAAAGATACCGATGCAGGGAACCTTCTAAAGAAAAAATTACAGCATAGAGGGGTTCAATCATTTAATTTTCCTCCGATAAAAGTTCCTCCTCATAAATTCAATAGTAATGAACTCATTGAAGCAATATTAGGGCATCAAGAACACATATATGTTAAAGACGGACATTCAAATTTATCCTTCTGGGTTAATTTTTCGAGAGATTATGCTTTGAGAGCACATAAGCAAGTATCTTCTTTTGATCCGGTAACGATGAAAATTGAAAAATGCCGTTTACCCCCCATGAAACTCCCGATTTTTCCATGCTATCTAGCTAATGAGTCGAAAAAACTACAAGAACTATTCACTTACATGCAAAATAGACATCTTAGCTTACATTCTTGGTTGAATACGAATGGCATAACTGCTGAAACTATAAGGGAAACGGTTGACACTGTGATTCGAAATGGTGGATTTTGCACTCTTCTCCTCACATCTACCACACTCAAATCAAAAATTGTCAAACATGAAATTAAACACATGTTAGAAACCTATCCCGATCGAATTCTCATTGGATTAGTAGATAAAATTAGTACCAGAGATATACCAGGATTCTCTGATAGAAATCATGTTGTGCAGTTATTTGGGGATAGTAAACGACCAGAAAAACAACGATGGGATGATCTTATTGTAAATTTATACTGGTTGATATACCATCCATCCTATACATTGTGAATCTCTATGAATACACGTTCAAATTCTTTCTCCTATAATCAAAGGATATTGTAGCAAAAGAGAATCCTCCAAACCATACAGAACAAATATAAGTCACTTGATCCCATCATTATCGGCAATAATACTATCACAAGTCATTATTGCAATTGGAAGTGAATTTAATGGAAGAATCAGAAGAAATAAAAAAAGCCTATGCAAAATCTATGGATGCGTGGGTAAACAATGATGCAGACACTTGGTTTAATTGTATATCTAAAGAGAAAGGCGTTATATTAACGGGAACAGATCCGGAAGAATGGTTTAGAGAATACGACAATATTGTGGAGAAATTCAAACCAGGATTTGCTAATAAAAGGAACTATACGTGGTCAGGCGATATTGAAGCATTTAAAGAAGGTAGTGTGGGTTGGTTGATAGGCAAAGTGGTAATAGATTATCCCGATGGCGCCAAATTGCCATTTCGACATTCTTGTGTAGTACATGAAGAAGATGGAGAATGGAAATTAGTACAAAGCAATATAGCTTTAGAAGTTCCTAACGAGAAAACAAAAATGGTTCTCGAAAAATCGAAATAGCTTATTATTTCGAATGGATGAAGGAGCATAATATTGCCTTTTATAGCTAACAGATACCAACAGTGAAAATAAAATACCCAAAATGAATACAATACTATGGAGTGATTGTATGGCACATAGTCTGGATGATTGGTGGCAAACCCCGCTTGGAGACAACGGGATGGAATTACGAGATTTAATCGTAGAAGGATTAACTGCTCTTATGGGTCAATTGAAAGAAGAGAACCGATTGAATGAGAATTCTCAGAAATCCTTCAAACATGTCATGAAAGTGGTGGATAATGAATATAAGAAATTAGTTGACGATAACTGAAGTTAGCTTACCTACAATCCTTTTTCATGATTTATGAGAGTATTAAGTTTACAATTGATTCGTATCGAGCTAGGGATATTTAATCCTATTTCAGCTGTCTTTGGATTTTTTTCAAGATCTCGGTTTGTTCGGTCAGTTGCTCCATGATTTCATTCATAATATCCATCATTGTTATCAAAACTTTTTGCATAGTTGTGTCTACCATAACGTTTCACCTCCTATATCCTAAACGATTCATTCTTCATTTTCAAGAGATTTAAAGCACCAATCCGCATCGTGACAAAAATTTACTAGCCATTGACGGAAATCATGCAAAAATCGAGTAGCAGTCCCACCGTTAACAATATCATTATCAATTGCAAGTGACAATCCCAACATATCTCGATTTACAATTTTTCCATCGATATTATAGGGGATAGATTCCATTCCTCCAACTCCTAAACTGACTGCATGAGGAGTAATATGAACCATTTTACCCAAACCAGTTCCAAACATACCTACAGCTGTTACATTAACCGTTCCCATTGAATTTTTCTTCAAAATAGGATTATTGAACATTATCGTTAACAGGATTTTTCGAATAAAACCAGGAAAATTCGGTAGATTTTTAATTACCCATGAAATCCATCCTTTTTTCTGCTTAGTTGAGGTTGCTGTAACTTTTTTCACCTTTTGGGCTTCTCGTAACTCAGAATGCAGTTCCCAAAGTGTTTTTTTATTTGCTTTACGAAAGGTGTAACTAACGGCTCTTCTACTTCCATCGTGGATCTCTCGTTCAATATTTGTCATAACATCTACATCGTTGAAGATAAATAGCTTTTTTCCCCTCTTTGTCATTGCATTCATCGGATTTTTATGCAGCGCAATCACCCGGGAAAATACCGAGATGATGAAAGCAGTAAAACTAATAGTCTCTCCCGTTTGCTTTTTATGTTCTCGTAATTTGCGGAGTGCCTCAGTGACATCGATTTCAAATATCGCCCAATTAGTGTTTTTCTTCTTACTAAAGGCTGTAAAATCATGAATGAGACGCGCCATATTCGGAATTTTTTCGGTTACATACCCTCGGGGATCCTCAATTACCCATTCCGATGTGCTATGTAGTTCCTTCTCTCGTTTTTTTTGAATCTGATTTTTGGCGGATTTTTCATTACCCATCCTATCATTTTTCATACATATACTATGTTCCTTGTATATTAAAAAAAATCAAAAAAACATAATTCTCTTGATGAACTTATTAAAAATCACCCAAAAAATTAGTAACTTATATATTTGTGATCTACACTCTTATAATTAGGGGTAGGAAAGAGAATGGGACGGAACTACAGAAAGTTCTTGCCATGGATGCTAGTCATTTTATTAATCGCAAACATTACTTGTGTTAAGTTTGCAGCTGCTCAGAGCCCTCCTTTTAATGTGGGCACTGCTACTAATCCCCCCAAACTGGACCCTCAAGACCAATATGATTCTGAATCCGCTGAGACGATTGGACAGGTCTGTGAGGGATTATTACGATATAATTATACCTCCCCCGAAATGGAAGGAATTCCTCAACTTGCTACTTCATTTGGTCATGTTGTTGGAAATGAACTCAGCGGATATAATTACACTGTTACATTACGTGATGATGTAACTTTCCATGATGGTACACCATTTAACGCATCTGCTGTAAAATGGACATTTGACCGTATTATGTATTTTACCGTCGGGATTTGGGAAGATGGTGTCTTAATTGCAAAATCTATTGAATTAATGGAATCTGCTCCATTGTTCTCGTATAAAGGTAAGTCAATTTTGAACCATACCATAATTCAAAGTGAATTTGTTGTAACATTTGTTCTTAAGACTGTTCCCGGATTCTTTGAGAAACTTTTGGCATTCATGGCTACTCAAATCATGTTGCCTGATCCGGGTTATGTCCGAGGAGAAAAATTCGCAGAATTCTTAAGCTTGACCGACGATTTAATCGGAACTGGTCCATTCGAGTTAGTAGAATATGTATACGACAATCAAGTTGTGTTCAAAGCCTATGAAGACTACTATCTATCCCGACCAGTAGGATACATCAAAAATATGATCTACTTAATCGTACCAGATAGTGTAACTCGATCATTAGCAATTTTGAACTATGAAATCCACTGGGGTCCTGTTATTGCAGACTATGATGAGGAATTCCATGCAGATCCAAACCTTGTTGAAATCGTGGTACCGTCCTTAGTTGTGTTCTACATCCAGATGAACATGAAAAATATACCACAAGCTGTTCGAAAAGCATCTGCATTTGCATACAACTACACTTATTTAGTGGAAAACCGTGCTGGGGGGAACATCCTGTACTTACACACTCCTATCCCTAATGGAATGTTGTACCACCACCAATGGTTCTCGGATATACCATACACGAACTTAACCTATGCTCGAGAAATAATCTTGAATGCTCCTGATGAAGGTGTAGGAGATTTTGAAGACAACGTATCAGCAAGCGGCTTAACAATTGGAAGTTCGACCGCTGAATGGCGTGCAGTAGCTGATAGTGAAAATCCATTAGGGTGGTATAACTTCACCGGATACTCTGGATTAGAAAATCACTACGTTCAATTATCTGAGAACATGAAAGCAATCGGAATTCGCATTGACTTAGTTCCTTTGATGCCATGGGGTGTCTACTTGGATGATTACTTACATGATGAAGAAGATAATAAGAAACTCACCTTCTCGTTCGGAGGATGGGGCCCTGACTACAACGATCCTATTTGTATGATTGAGCCATTGTATGGTAGAAACAGTGAGGGTGGTCCAGCAAGCGCTAACTGCTTCTTGTTGAATGATCCGGTATTAAACGATTTACTTAATGAAAGTTACTTCACGACTGATATAACATATCCAACGCGTGAAGAAGTCTTCCACGATATGCAAAAACTCATAGTAACGGATTTAGTCCCATCTTTCTACATTTACCAACGTATCAGCTCAATTTCATTTAACAGATTGTATATCGATGAAAACACCATCACCGACATGAAGAACGCCTTCAGTGATTACTACTGGTTTAACGTGGTATTTTATCCTCCACATTGTTGTTACACTCCGGGACCTGGGTTTTTAATTTTTTATGCATATATCATTCTAGCGATTATAGGAACATTCGTTGCTTTGTGCTATGTAATTATTAGAGCTGCTATTAAGGGTAGACAACCGGTTCAGATTAAAAAAGAAAAACCCATAGAAAAACCGAGATGCTCTGTATGCAAAGGAGATATATCTGGTGAAGTAGAACCGAGATTTTGCCCTTATTGCGGAGAAATCCTCACAAAATGATTATAATACTGCTTGAAATCCTTAATGATTTTTGTATGAGCCCTAAAAAGAAGTTGAATGAAGAAAGTAAAACAACTCAAAGGAAAACTGACATTTTTATACACAAGAACCCTACATAATAAGGATGAACAGTGACTTATGATACTCTCTTGAATCTTATTCTAAGTGGAGATAAGGGTG
>JAEOTN010000120.1 GCA_016839865.1 Promethearchaeota archaeon
ATTAAAGCCTCATTAGTGAATTCCTTCGAAGATGTGGTATCGCAACTAAAAACACAATGACGACACCGTATGTTACATTTATCGGTTAGCAGTATTCCAATTTGCGTAAAATATTTTTCCCTTTCTTTAATCTTTTCAATTTCTCTTGTGCTTACGTTCGTTTTGTATTGAGTGTTAATAGAGGGTGACATTATTTCAGTTTCATCTTGATGGATTAATTTAGAAAAAATATTTTAGTATTAAGTAGAAGAAAATCAGGTTTAGATGACGAGTAGAGTGTACCACTCTAATGTCTTGAAATCACTATGAGCTGGTCTTCCAATCTTAACGTGGGGTGTAGTAAAATCATCAATTTTTATTTTTGCCAATGCTTCTAATTCTTGTTGGTTGAGGGTATATCTTGAAGCTAGCAAGGCAATTTTTTTCTTAGGAGTATTATCATAACTAAAAAATTCATCTAGGAATGCCGTATCATCATGCAAATCTTTAACAAATTCACGTATTTCATTATCATGATCTTCATTTTTATCTGTAGTCCAATCATCTGAATCAAAATAATCAATCAGTCCTTGAACGGTCTTCCCATGTATTTTGAAATTATCAATCTTGATACTTTCTTTTTCGTCTTTCAAATAATTCAAAAATTGTGTGAAATTAATCATTTTTCTATTATCGCCTACTTTAACGAACTTAGTGTTGATTCGTTTTCCTTCCTAGGGTCCACCCCTTATATAAATGTATTTTAAACAATCGAAATTTCATAATTCAACTAAGAAACCAAATAACGATCCATAAAACACCAGATGTATTGAATCACCCTGGATACCAAAATAGATGGAATGTACTTATGTTCCAAAAAAAAGGTCATTTTTTGAGTCAATTTCGATACTAAAAAGTTAAATTCCGTTCATTTCAGACGATTTAACATCGTTTAAAATCTGATATCGGTGAATTGAATAACATTCTTGTCGTTGGTGCGGAAGCGTCGCAGTTGATGCTGCAATCTCCGCTGCTAAACAAGGAGCAAAATCTGTTAAAATGGTGTGTTTGGAATCTGAAGGTGAAATGTTGTGTCTAGATCACGAACTTGAAGAACTCAATGAATACAACATTGAAGTATTAAACTCTTGGGGGCCCGTTGGGATAACCGATCAAGAAAACAGTCGTTCCTTAACTTGTAGTAGATGCGCTTCTATTTGTGATGATGAAGGAAATTTCAGCCCAACGATGGATGATACCACCAAAACCGAAATTTCATTTGATGAAATTATTTTCGCAGTGGGCCAACAAATGGATCCTACATTAATATCCTACCTTGAAACTCAAATTCCAGATGGATTGAAAAATAAAAGTATAGTTTCTGATTCAGAATTGAATATCATCAGTGGATATAAGAATCTCTACATTGGTGGAGATTTATATCATGGTGGGAGTACAATTGTTCAAGCGGTTTCTGATGGTCGGAAAATTGCTTCATAAATATTGAAATCTATGAAATAAACAAGAGATTTCCATTCTTTCTTTTTTTTCTTAATTGGTCACATGGTATTTACTAAGAGTTGGTATCCCAATTTTTCAATAGTAATAGGAGCAAACTAATATTTATAGAAAAATGAGGTAAACATAATGATTCTACAAATACCTTCATGGTTACAATTCCTATGGGATCAATTTAATTTGTTCCTAGTATGGTTTGCTGGATTGGATCTAGCTGCACAAATCTTAACTGGTTGTTTAATCCTCCTTGGTTTAATAGGAGTCATTCAAATTATCAAAGGAGCAGTATGGATTGCTAAAGAGTCCGTGAAAGCATCGCTGTTGATCACATTTATCATCTTATATTTAATGTTTGCAGGATTTAAGATGGCTATTGTTGCGATAGTTGACATCAAAAGGGCAGACGCTGAATGGAAACAGGTTGTTGAAAATATCAAATGGCTTGTGGATCGGTTTTATCCGGTGAAAAAGAAACATCTTAAACACAAAAAACCCATTGTAGTAGTAGAACAACCTGAACCTGTGCAACCTCCACAAGTCTATGTTATCAAAGAACGGGATAAAGCACAGATAGAAGAAGAGAAACCTAAAGCAGAATATTGCCACAATTGCGGATCCAGCATGAGTATGAAAATGTTTGAGATGCTCCATCAGAAAGGTTTTGCTTTCTGTGAACAATGTGGAGCAAAATATACAGCTGAGTAATCCCTCTTTTTTCCTATTTATCAATTACATAGAAATCATTGTCGGTGCATGTCTTCACTACATTTTTTGCACTTTTTTTGTATATCTCTACATCATTGGCATATTTTTCTTCAAAATGGGGAACTATTTCAAAATCTACGAGCTCTAATCCAGTTAAATCTCCATTCAGTCCAGGGTGAATCTCTCGACCGCGAACTTCACGAATTGGAACTCTCTTTCCTTTTTGATTAGTTACATCCATCGTGGTGATCGCAATTGTAGGTGTTAAAATCATTGCACCTGCGCTAAAACCTGCTAGAATATAGGATTCTTTTTTAACGAACTCTTTAATTGTATCATCCAATCCAGTTCGCCTAAGAAAATGCAATAATTTGTATGGGTCTCCTCCAGAAATTATCAAAATATTAGAATCTAATATCTTCTTCTTCTCCTCGTTAACTTTCTGAATGTCAGTTGGATCGATGCTATTATCTGCTAAAACAAATTTACTGTTATATTGAGTAGAATAACCTTTCCACTCGTCAAGATACTTCTTATATCGTAGGTCCACTCCACCTGATGGCATAAAAGCAGTTCGTTTATCACTAATTTCAATAGGAAATATTGCTTTCATGAGTTTATCGTGATTTTTATTTCCCTCACCGGGTTCTGAGAACAACACAATTCGTTTCATGGAGTTAATCACTTAAGATATACATCAGATATATGCTATTTTAATCATTGCTTGAAGAATTTGTAGTAGCGGTAGACATAAATAACAGCATAAAGATAGAGAACAATATATTTTTAAAAATCACATGGTGAATTTATATGGGTTTATGGGCTGATTTGTTAATATTTCAAACTTTGATAGGATATTGCTTTGTTGTGGCTAATGAATCTATTGGTCTTTATAATATCAGAGATTTAAACAACATGAAAGGTGATTTGGTATTTGTTCGAGCACACAAGTTAATCGGCTGGATTGAAACTACATTCTTCTATGCGATCGCAATTCAATGCATGATTATGGTCATTATGTTTGCAATGGTTCCTGGATTCTCAGATACCTATGTAAATGTTACAACTACCACAGGTTGGCATTTTTTAATTGGTGGGATTGGTGGTTCTGTCTTGTTTACGTTCAAATTCATTGTTGCTCATTTTTTCAAGGACACAATTTACAAATATGGCTGGCTTATCGGCCCAATTGGTTTTCTTGGTTGGAGTTTGGCTCATTTCACTAGTGTAATAAATTATTATTTTTTGGTATTACCTAGCCCTGGATATAGTATTACATTTCCTGTGATACCTCAGTCATTCATTTTTGCTGTGATTCTTCCTATCCCAATTGGGGTTGCAATTTTTCTCGGAGTTCTAGCTAAAAGAGGAAGTAATGAAGGCACGAATCGATGGTCAGTTCATCAAATTGCTTTTATATTACACGGAATCACATTTGGCTACGAAGGAGCAGCAAAAGATTTACTGGGAACTCCAGCTCTTTACAAATATGTTGTTCCAAAAACTTACGGTTTTCTAGAAAAAATGATGGAAGATGTGCTTGGATTTAATCTAGAAGAACTAGAAAAAATGAGTGTGAATCAATCTCTGGATTTATTTATGAAGAAATCAGCTGAAATAGGAATGGCAGAAAAAATTAAAATCAAATGGCATTCTGATAAGGAATTCAGTGTCGAATCTATTAATTGTTCAACCGCAAAAGTGCGTAGTGTAATGAAACCGGAAGAACTTGAAAACGCCATTTGTCCATGGGCAATTATGGCTGCAGCTATTGTGAATAAAAGTATAGATAAAGATTTAGAGATTGCAGCTTCTGAATTCAATGAAATCGGAGCGGTTACCAAATTAACCATAAAAGACTAATTTCTTCACCCTCTTCTTTTTTTCTACGCAATTCTAGACATATATTCTGATAAATAGTGATTAATACAGTCAGATAATTCGGAATCCTTTGATAGATTAACCTTGAAGGATAGAATATTGGATTTTTGTTCTTGTAGCAAACTACATTCAGCATAATCCAAAACCGAAAAGACAAAGTATGGTTCATCAAAATGCAGGAAATACATATTTCTGGAACCAAGAACTAAAATGCCAAATAAATTCTCTTTATACACTGATTGCACTATATTATTCCCAGACGAATGAGTAGTTAAGGTATCAGCCGGAATATTTCTGAGCTGAGCTAATCCTACTAAATCATGTAAAAGCTGAATATTCCCTTTTTCATCGTAAATAACAATTGGATTCTTTAGTTTTGATGTAAATTCTTCACGTTTTTTGAGTATTTTCTTCCATTTCTTCTTATTTTCAGTTTTTGAGTCCAATGTGAGAGACTCAGGTTGTTTGGATTCATAAACAATAGATAGAGTATCATAATTCATTATTTCAATGAATCTTCCTTCATTTGTGAGAAGTAAAATCATTTCTAGCTTATCCTTGAGTCTTGAATCAATTGCACGATGAAGAGATTTTATCAATACCATGGTTTGAAAACCCAGTAAATCCCTATCCAAATATTTCTTGGATTTAATATATAGTACCTTTCCTGTTGCATTATCCAAATACAATACACATTCGATGGTTTCATCTTGTTCGAATTTCGGAATAACTGCTTGATAGTTGAAATACCCATATGTGGTTAAAATGTCCTCCAATTCAACTGTGAAACTCTGAAATGGAGCAATGTCTCCATTAAAATTTGAAATTAACTCATGGAAATGCTGGTAGAATCTTTGCCTTATAATTGGAAGTACTAATCGAATCACATTTTGAAATTCAGGATCTTGAGTTAAGATCACAACAACCATGTTTTCAGAGCGATCGAAGATATAAGTTGTCTTGTTTAAAGTGATTTCTTTAATTTGTTCACCTTGTTGCGTATCCGCAAACATATTGATAGCAGTTAAAAAACCAGAAATCATTGTGGGATCTGCGTTTTTTGGATCAGTGGTCCAACTATAATAAGTTGTTCCAGAAGGATTCATTATCAAGATCCGGTCAATCATAATATAATTCATCGTTAAAAGACTTCAAAAATGTTGGGACAATAAAAATCTTCAATTTCCAATTTTCAGATGTAGATAAGTTTGAGGAAC
>JAEOTN010000121.1 GCA_016839865.1 Promethearchaeota archaeon
AATCCTCAATTCATGTTTACCCTTGATCAAGAGTTATCTCTACAAAATCTCCAATATACTTCCAGTAGCATACCCGAATCAAAATTCAAACGCAAATTGAACGATTCACTAAAGAAGAATTTACGAGATTTGATGGAATCCAATGGTAAATCAGTAATTCCATCTGATGAGTCCCTAACCGAATCATCGAGTCAGGAATCTTCTAGCCCTGTAATTGAAGAAATAGAATCCTTAGAACAAACTCTAGATCTTAGTGCTATACAACAAGAATTGTCCCTGGATGAGGACTTAGATGATGAAGAAGTAAAAGAATTGCAAAAACTCCAAAAAAAAGAGAAAGATCTAGAAGAAGAACTTCAAACATTAGTAGATCATCTAGATCATTTCATCGGTCCAGTAGCGGATATTGTAGATCACGAACCTTTAGTAATTGTGAAATTAAGTGAAGAAGAACCCCCTGACGTTTATAGAGAAAGAGGTGCACGATCTGATTCTCTTTTATATACTATTGAGGTTTTTGATAATGGGACTGGTATGAGACCGGAGGATTTGATGAAATTTGGCAAATATCTTGCCTCAAGCAAAAGCCAGAAACTAAGACAAACTCGAGGTAGTCAAGGATTTGGGTCTCCCAGTGCATTTAGTGACGCTCAAAATACTACAGGAAAACCTATAACTGTAATATCGAAACATTCTTCCCAGCTTTATGGGGTATGTTCTGAATTTTTCACAACTGAGAAAAACACGAAAGTGTATGTAGTGGACCCTGTCGAAGTTGAAACACCATTTATTCATGGAACCTATGTGAAACTACACTATCTTAATAAGAAATATAATCGGGGGTATGTCGATACCTATATTGAAAAAACAGCCCTAATGAATTCTCATATCAGTTTTATTTACATTGATCCTAAAAATCCCCCTGAAGAACATTTTTACCCACGAAGAGTTCCCTTTTTCCCGAAGGAACCAAAATATGCTCTTCCACATCCAAGTTCCATAAAAATTGGAGCCTTCCAAGATCTCCTACGTGGATCTGATAATCTCGCAGTAAAATCTTTCTTAACTGAAAATTTCGTACGAATCAGTAGTAAACTAGCAAAAAGTATAACTGAATATTCAGAGTTTGAAATAGAATGCAAACTGAGATTCCTTAACCTCGGTATTGGATTTTTATCTGCTATATCTAAACCTACCGATGTAATGACTTATACTCGTCAAGAGTCAAGAATATTTGGGCGATCGAATAAGCCCCGTCCGAAATATATTGCATACTTCATCGAGAATGATTTAAAAGAAAAATTGTGGGGTATTATCCAAGAATTCAATCAATTAATGAAAAATCGACATACTCTGTTAAAGAACCAGAAATCGACGGAAAAATCTCTAAACATCCCTGATCAGAAGAAAAAAGATCTAAAAGAACAAGAAAAGGATTTAAAACAAACTAATAAAGAATTAGACGCGATTGAACAAACCGTCAACAAAATTAAAAAACAACTTACAGCTATCTTAAAAAACACAACACTTACGAATGAAATTAAACATACACAAACTATTCAAAAAATCGAAGAAATTATCGGGTATCTCCAAATCTCAAAAACTAAACCCGCCGAATTAACTCAAATTCAAATCGAACATCTATATATGGCTTTTAAAAAACAATCCTACCTTTCACCTCCTACTGACACGGCAATTCCTGTGGGTGAATCGGCTTTAGATACTGCAGTAATTAAACAATACAACCTCACTGTATCCAATCGAGTTGATTTCTTTGGAAATTCAGAAGATTTTATCCATCAAATTGGAGATTATGAACGCTCTAAATCCATTAATAGAAATTTATCTAAATTCAATAATCCAATTCTGATGTCATCTAATGGGCTAAATTTCAGCTATAATCCCGCTATCAAACCAGAAGAGTACTCTGATGCGATATCTGAATTAGATCTTGTTCATACCATAGGAGATGACTTCATTGCTTCTCATACACGACGTCCAACCAGTGGGAAAGGACTTGCATTCGTAGTTGAAGCGGTTATGGCTTATAGTCCCAATAAAATTCCCTCAACAAAAAAAGCATCTCAAGTTGTTACACGTTATGTGAACAGAACACCAAAAATGAGAGACAACGCAGATTGTGCATTATGGCAAGGCATTCAAAGTGTGAAGTGGAAGAGCTATAAAGTAGCAGATACATTTGATAACGGGATTCCAAAAGGGAACTATGTGATTTATGTAAATTGTTCAGGACCTTACACACATTTAATGTTTAAATCCCAAAGCAAAAACGCTCTAGCCGAAGATGAAATCTTAATCAGGGAAGTTAAATTCTGTCTTGAAGCTATAGGACGAAAATTGCGGAAATATATGAACAAAAAGGAAATTCGAGATAAGCGATCAAAACGGTCCAAAGTGATTGAGAAAAACATCCCAATTTTCGTTTCATCAGTTTATAATATAGCAAAATATGATAATAAATATCAAAACTTGAAAAAAGCTACTTTAGAGCAAAAAATCACGGAAGTTCTCTCAAAGGAATCGGATCCTGCGGCAACAGAAAAAGAGATACGGGATGCTAAAAGAGCTAGTATACCGGGCCCAGTTCTTTCAAAAATCATCGCTAAATCTAGAACACCTCCTAAAATTGAATCTACTGAGAGTACTCCTTCAAAACTTTCACCTACACGAACACCTACATCTGTCTCCACTCCAAAACCTGTAACTTCGAGTATTTCTAAACCAGTCGCTAGGACTCCAGAAAAACCGAAAGAATCGAAATCTGTAGGTCCTACCATATCATCAGACCTAACGAACACTCGTATAATGGATGCATTATCTGACAATAATTGGCATCCGACTAGCGATATCGTGAAATCTCTTGGAATAGTAAACTTTTCTGATGCACGGTATCTTAAGCTGAAACTCAAAGCACTCGCCATGAAAGGACGGGTATTACGAGGAATTAAACAAGGAAAAGATGTCTGGAAAATAAAATAAAGGAAATGAAACCATGTCAATAAGCTCTAAGCAAAAATATAATACCAGAAAATATCATAGAGTTCGTGCTTTATATGAGCAAGGATTACAACGAATCATCGAACTAGAAGGAAAAGAATTACAATTACCCGAAGGCGTTGCAAAGATTGACGATTTAAATACTTTAGATGCAAAGCAACGTTTACGATCTATTGTGGACAGTCTAATCGCTCAAATCATGCTCACTGGACGCCCGACATTAAATGTACCTAATCGTTCTGCATCGAATATTATCTGGGACGAACATAATGATATGTTATTGATGGGTGAGAAAACTACTTCTAAATCACTTTTATCATTATCTAGTGCTTTGGATATGACACGATTAGCACGAGTAATGGAAATTGTTAATGATTTATTAGAACAGAACTTGCACACAACCAAACGGGATTTATTCTATACGGATGTGAACCTGTTTAAGGAACAAAAAAATTCTGATGCGTTAATTGAAGATTTAGCAACAGTTCTTCATGCTACACGTAATTCTACACATATTATTGCTTCGGCAATGGGAAATTGTGTAGGTAGACTACGTATTCGTGATGGTAATGATATATTAGACCTTTCTCGAATGGGAACTCAAGGATGGCAAGTGAATCCTGCATTAGACAGTGTAGAAATACTGGAAACCGATGCTGAGTTTGTACTTGTTATTGAAAAGAATGCAGCTATGGTTAGATTAGCTGAAGCACGATTTTGGGAACAATTCCCATGTATTTTAATGGCTGGTAGAGGACAAGGTGACATGGCAAGTCGGATGTTCCTACGAAGATTATCAAAAATGGGTCTACCTGTATTTCTACTAGTAGATGCTGATCCCTATGGGAGTTATATTGCTTCAGTGTACATGCGTGGCTCAAAACGTTTGAGTTATGAGTCTCCTTTCATGGCTACTCCCGATTTACATCTTCTAGGGGTACTCGCAAAAGATTTGGATGAATATAATATTCCAAAAGATGCAAGATTGAAACTGACTGCTCAAGACAAAAAACGAGCGAAAGAACTGTTAAAAGAGGATTTCATAAAAGCGAACAAGAAATGGGGTGATGATTTGAAACTTATGCTTAAAACTGAACAAAAAGCAGAAATACAAGCATTCACTTCACGTGGATTCAAATTTTTAGTGGATGAGTACATTCCAAACAAATTAGAGACAGGAGATTGGATATAATGGATTACAAGATCTATAAACTGACAAATAACCGAATTATCCAAATTGCTAGTAAAGAGAAAATGCAAAAATGGAATGGGGAAGCGCCATTGGTGTACATCAATTACCTACGAGCTAATCAACTTAACAAATATGGATCAAAAGCCAACCAAATGGAAATATCTAAATATCTTGATGAAGCAGTAAAGGAAATTGCTATACCAAAACTCATCCAAGCTCTTGATTCTCCATCGGACGACGAATTGTCAGGTACCCTCACACGCATCGAAGAATTAAGTAGAAAAAGTCCTGATTTAATTAAAGTTACTTTAACTCATGTAGCACGCAAAGTCAGTCATCCAAACAACGAAATCTCGAAAATCGCTGCAAAGATCCAAAAAAATTATGATCGTGCAATGAAGAGACGACAAGTTCGGAAAAAACTTGCCCAGAATGAAAAAATTGGAGGATCTGATGCAGAATTGGATCGAAAACTAATACGTGGGGAAATCAATGAAACTGAATACTTACGCTTGAAAAAAGAACGAATTCAAGCATATCAAGAACTTGAAGAAGATTAATTCCTATTACAATAACCTTGATAGGAGACGATGATACACAACAAGTTTTGAGGAGTCAATCCGATGAGAAATTATAGTTACAATGAGTCCCCAAGATAGTTATTGTGAGTGGACTAGCAACAATATTATTTAGGACAATTACCAACCATTAGTAAACATAAAAACACGAAGGTCTTAAGGAACAAACGTGTGTATATAATATAATCAACCAACAGAGTATGCCTTAGAGAATGGTGCGCTACACAGAAGACAAGAAGATTTTCATTAAAATCCTTTATTGGGGTTGTGCTGCCGGTGGAAAGACAACTGCAGTTGACACTTTATATCGAGTCTGCTCAGAACAAAATAAAGAAGTTGTCCCTACTGGGACCTTAACGAAGATAGCCATGGCATCAGGGTCTACTTTATATTTTGATCGGGGAATTTTTCAAAACAAGCGAGAAAAGATGCTATATTATCATGTATTCACAGTTGCGGGTCAACAACGATTCGGACACAACCGAAAGGTCTTGTTTGAGGATACAGATGGTGTAATTTTTGTTGTAGATTCCCAAAGAAATCGTTTACAAGATAATATAGATAGTTTAAAAGAATTAAAGAAAGTCGCTGAGGGAAAACTGATCAGTGTAATACCATTACTGGTTATGTTAAATAAGCGAGATCTGGAGGACACCATAACTCTGGAGGAATGGGAATACCAAATGAGGGAAGCAGGATTATTCTTCGAACCCTCAGAACCTCTAGGGGAGTGGAATCCGTTAATTTATGAAACTGTAGCGTTACATAATAATGCGCAAAATGTATATCGAATTTTCAGTGAATGTGCACGACGCTGTGTCATGTACACTGCTTATGGGGATGGGAAAGCACCCGAAAAAAAGAAAGTGAAATTGCCTCCGGATGTCCCGGATTTATAAAATGGACAATGGGGGAATTGAACCCCCGACCTCACGGATGCGAACCGTGCGCTCTTCCAACTGAGCTAATTGCCCTTAAATGTTCTTTTTGTATTATGGATAGATTTTATTTTTTTGGGTTTCCAGTTCATCAAACGCTGCAGAACTAAATAAACTTTTTTTGAAAGCTCCCATTAATCCATGTATCTTAACATTCATCTGTTGATTCTTAATGACTTCTAAATCTACTAGTTCAGCTGAAAAAACCGCGAAAGGCACTCAACAAAGTGATCGAAAGTATAGACCAGCAATTTCCTTTAAAAAATGGAAAATGTCTAAAGAACTCGAGGTCCTTGACGAATGGGAGACTAATGGTTCTTATTCTGGCTATAAATTCGATCCTAATTCGAAAAAGAAATTGTTTTCGATCGATACTCCTCCTCCCTACCCTTCAGGGAAATGGCATGTTGGAGCGGTCGCGCATTATGCTATGATTGATATGATTGCACGAACCCAACGAATGCGGGGGTACAATGTACATTTTCCTTGGTGCTCCGATCGAAACGGAATAAATATTGAGCTGGTGGTTGAGAAGAAGGAAGAAAAATCTCTTTATGAATTTGATCGTGAAGAATTCATTACCAAATGCAAAAGCGAAATCACCAAAATTGCAGATGATATCGACAGCATTGCAAAGCGGATAGGATTATCTGCAGATTTTGACGATCCGTATAAAACTGATAGTGATGAGTATCGTACTGTCACTCAGAGTGTCTTTATCGAATTATACAAAAGGGGATTTGTGTATGAGGATTTAAGACCGAATAATTATTGCCCTGGTTGTAAGACTACCATAGCAGATGCAGAAATCTACTATAAAGATAGCGAAATTACTCTTAATCACGTTAAATTCCCCATAGAAGGTCAGGAGGATCTCAATAATTCTGATGGTCATATTGTTATTGCAACTACACGACCTGAATTAATCTGTGCTTGTCAAATTGTTCTTGTTCATCCTGAAGATGAACGATATAAGAAATTCCATGGAAAAAGAGCAATTTTACCAATGTTTAAGCGTTCTGTCCCTATCCGTCCTCACCCATCAGCGAAAATGGAATACGGTTCAGGCGCAGTTATGATCTGTTCATTTGGAGATTCTACTGATGTTCAATTGTTTCGAGAACTCAATCTAGAACCAATAAAAGCTCTAGATTTAGATGTGAGATTTACAGACGCTGCAGGAAAATATAAGGGAATGTCTGTCTCAAAAGCACGCGAATCAATCTTGGAGGACTTGGATATGTTTGGACATTTGGAAAAACAAGAGCAAACCCCCCATAAATATCCGACGTGCGAACGATCCAAGGACAGAGTAGAAATAATTCTTCTAAAAGAGTATTATCTTAAACAAGTGGAATATTTGGACGATATTCGAGAGTTTGCTCATAAAATGAAATTTCACCCATCTAAGAACAGAAATATCTTATTGGATTGGATAAATAGTGTAACAATTGATTGGCCGATCTCGAGACGAAGATATTATCATACGGAAATCCCTGTCTGGAAATGTAATGATTGTGGAGAAATTCATGTTCCCCCTCCAGGCAAATATTATCAACCATGGAAAGAAGATCCTCCATTTGCAGACAAACCTTGCACAAAATGCGGTTCCACATCTGGTTATACGGGGGAAGAACGAACCTTCGATACTTGGATGGACAGTTCTAATAGTAGCATTTACGTTTTAGGATATGGAAAAGATTCGGATTTCTTCAAAAAACATTATCCATGCTCCATTCGACCTCAAGGAAGAGATATTGTTCGTACATGGTTATATTACACTATTTTGAAGAATCGTCTGTTATTCAATCACAAACCTTTTACTCATGTGTGGATCTCTGGTTTAGGAATGGATAAATCGGGTCGAAAGATGTCGAAAAGTC
>JAEOTN010000122.1 GCA_016839865.1 Promethearchaeota archaeon
ATGTAACTGAAACTTCCGATCAAATGTCCAAAGAAATAGAAAACACTATCAAAACTACTGGTGAAAATATCCAAAATGATGTATTTACTAAATTAGGGGAACTTAGCTCTGAAGCGGAGATAATTTTTGTCGCAGCTGCTAACACACTTAATGTTCCCAAACAGATGATCAAGGATGTATGGAAGGATTTTGTTGATAGTAAATTATTTGATAGTGAAAAAACCTGGGTAATTTCGGGACAAGATGTGATAATGGAGTATGTAAAAAATATGATTCAGCGTTCAAAAGCATCGGTGTTTCTTTTAGTTCCTAAATTTGATGATTTGGATTGGAAATTGATTATGGATGTTCACAAAAAAGGAAGAAAATTCATTATCTGTACGAATTTAGAAACAGTTAAGGATATGAATATGGTTAATCAAGCGTTTGAGAGCGGTATTGAGCTGTACTCATATACTAAAAAGGATTTCATAGCAGCTTATCATGATAACGAAGAAATCCTTCTTGGACCAATATCACCGAAAGAGGATGAAA
This sequence comes from Promethearchaeota archaeon, assembly GCA_016839865.1. Next base: position 535 of record JAEOTN010000122.1, read on the forward strand.
CTGCCGCTATCGTTTCAGAAACCTCTCCAATGGTTACTCATATATCATCCATGTTTGCGGATTACTGGAGAAGATCTGCCAAAAAATATCAGCCAAAATAATCCAAATGTCCACCAGTTAACATTCAAATATGTTAAACTGGTGATATTATCTATGGAACTATTTTTAAGGAGTAAAAATCCATATTGAATCAAGTATTACAAACAAAAAAGTGCGTATCTAAAAAAGTTTAAAATTTACGCATACATTTTCAGTACGTTTCAATCTGTGTAAAGGAAAAATGATGAAAGAGATTTCTAAATCGAAAAAATCTAAGAAGAAAGAGAATAAAGCTGAAAGTTATATTCTCGATCATCCTTGTTGTGACGAACCACTTATCAAGGAGCAAGATGGATTTTTTGTATGCCTAAACTGTGGAATGACATTTGATGAACAAGTACTAGATGCATCTCCACGAAGAGCATTCACACAGGATGAAATAGCAAAACGTAAGTCTGCAGAACCAGTTTATAGCCCAATTGGACCGCGAACAGTCATTCAAGGCAATACCGATGCCAAAGGAACACTATTATCACCTAAAGGGAAACAGAAATATCACCGATTGGCGAAAATTCATCGCTCTTTAACTACTTCTTATGAACGCAATTTGTGGATAGCTTTACCTAACTTACAGAGATTAAAGGAACGTCTAAATCTTCCTGATGCTGTAGAAGAAGATGCACTTAGAATTTATACGAATGCAGTTAAAAAGAAACTAACAATGGGAAGAAGTATAGATACTCTTTTAGCGGCTTCAATATTTGCTGCATTACGTATTCATGAGATCCCTCGCACTATAGAAGAAATATTAGAAATCGCTGAACTGCCTAAAAAGAATGTGATAAAAAGTTATCGGTTGATTTTGCTAAAGATCCTACCAGAAATGGGAGTAAAAATCAAACATTTTAGAGCTGATCGTTACATTGACAAATTTATTGAAGAGCTTAAGCTCAGCATGGATACACGAAATAAAGCAGTAGAACTACTAAAGATTGCAAAGGAAAATGGTATGCCCACCGAAGGTAAGGATCCTAAAGGGCTTGCGGCTGCTGCAATCTACACCGCATCCAAGCTTCTGGGAGAAAACCGGACACAAAATGAAATTGCTAAACTTTCTCACATTACGGAAGTAACTCTGCGAATGCGAGCGAAAGATCTTAAACAATATGGTTTAGATCGTATGAAAAAAAAAGACGAAATGAGAAAAATAATTTCATCATAAAAAGAAAGAAAAAAATTACCGCTCTTTTCTAAGGGATTTGACAATTATTGTTATTCCGATGAAACCAATAACTCCAGCACCGATATATGTCCCAATTTTCACTTGTGTAAGAATATCATCAGGATGTATAGGTAACTCTTCAACAGATTGCACAATATAAGTGGATTGATTTCTATACACGAATAACCAATCGCATATTAGATTAATCTGAGTCTCATCAAGATCAAATTCTTGAGTGATATTATAGCTAGCTGCTACATCCATCCTTTGGTCTAATGGTGACCGAGCTATGTCAAACCATTTAGGTAGACCTTCCTGGTTTCTGAGTGCATTTGTTCCATTTACAAACCAAAGAGCACGAAGTTGAGTTATGGTCAGTCCAATATCAGCAGGTTCTAAAGTCACTTCAAAACCCGCGTATAGATCATTTAATGTTCCCAATCCTTCGGGTCTCATAGTGCCGTTTGCCCATTGCAGATAAATAATGTCAACTCCTCGTGCAAAAAGAGATTGTTCGCTAACAACTGGGAATATACGAGCGATTACAGTATTAATGAAAGTTGGCGAGAAGAAGTATTCTAACAATCCTTCAGAAACTGAATCGTTTAGACTCCATCCAGCTTTTACAATATCTTCATAAATTGGATTATATGAGGCTCGAATCCATGTTCTTATCCCAGTACCATTCAGTGGAGCATTAACATCAGTTGTATTCCAAATTGCTTCAACATCCGCAAATGATAAATTCAGATCGGAACGATCTAATTCCCAATTTTTTACATTTAATCCATTAATCACACGTTTGTAAGAATCGGGGAGAAACGTGGAATTTGCCCATTGCATATAGAACAGTTTCTCGGCATTTGCTTCATTAACTAGGAAAGGTAGGTTCGCGATTGTCGGAACTGATGGGATTAAGTGATCTGTAATATATGTTGACACATTGAGAATTTGCTCCCACGTAGAATCATAATCCTCCATAACATCTGCTTGACCAGAGGGATTAGAGATGTTAAACACTTCTATTCCATCAGTGTCATCTGCAACAATCAATAAATCTGTTCCGTTCCTGACGAGATCAGTAGCTACTCCTCCATCAAAAATGTCGTATCCTAATTGCAGGGGATTCGATGCATTGGATATATCCATGATTTCTAATCCATCAACACTATCTGCAATTAATCCATAATTCCCTTTTTTAGCAAATGAGAGTGCAATTCCTCCATCATCGTATTGACCAAGTTCGATTGGATTTGATTTGTTTGCAACATCATAAATTTCTAATCCATCGGAGCCATCGGCGATGTAAGCAAGACCTGCATAAATCCATAAATCATTAGCTGTTCCACCATCAGAATATTGTCCTTCTTCAAAAGGAGCAATTGGATCAGTTATATTGATAATTTCTA
>JAEOTN010000123.1 GCA_016839865.1 Promethearchaeota archaeon
AACAAGTAGTTTTTTCTTGAGGTACAACGGTGACAATTTGCCCATTAAAACGTAATACACCAGCAATTGAGAATGGTATTTGTAAATCAATACATGCGTCATTTACAAGAGTTTTTGTGGAGATATTGTCTGAACCTTCAATCACGAAATTGGAACCTTTTAACAACCTCTTTATGTTCATTGGAGAGAGTTGAGTGTTGATTATTTCAATATTTACATCTGGATTTAGATTATGAAGTTTTTCATATGCGCTTTCAACTTTATTTTTATTTATATCTGGAGTGTAATGTAAAACCTGACGATGAAGATTTGATACGTCTACTTTATCATAATCTATAATCCTGATGGTTCCAATACCTGCAGCAGCTAAATATAAAGCAGCGGGGCATCCTAGACCTCCCATTCCCACAATTGTCACGACCGATTCTAGGAGCTTTTTCTGACCTATACCACCGATTTCCTTCAAAATAATTTGCCTGGAATATCGTTCTAGTTGGTTTTCCGTTAATTCCATTTCAATTCCTCATGATCTATTAATTGCTATAATAATGATGTTCTTCGGGATGAATTTCTCGGATAAATTGAAAATTGCAGAAATCTTCCACATTTAATTTTTTTTGAATATATCCTAATTCAAAGAGAATGTTGACGAAGAACTGTGTAGACTGTAAATATTCATTCGAAAGAGCAATGCAGTATTTCGGAGAAATCTCTAATACATCTTTTACATATTTCTTGTTGTTATGTAAAACATCCATAGATTTACAGATTAGATTGACTGCTCTTTCTTTAGATTCTCGTAATATCTCTGACGCTTTTTTATGATGGTTTAGAAAAATTTTCCCAACTTCAGGATTGCTCTGAATTAACCTCTCACTGAAAAAGATTCCATAACTAGGATTGTTTGGTATTAACAAATTTGCAGGAATAATTAAATGAGAATTTAGCAATGTCTCTGCATATGCCGCCAAAGCGGGAGTTCCCACTCCTCCGTCCAATTTTCCTTGTTGCATATCCAAGGCTATTAACTCTGCTTGCTTGTAGTTTCTTAATTCGATTTCCTCTTTTAAATCAAATTTTTCTAAATAATGATTAATGATAACATCATGGATGGAACCACGGCTGGGAGTTCCAATGACTTTTCCTCTGAATTGAGCTAGAACATCTCCAATACTCTCATTTAGAGAAAAGATTGGTTTATACTGTGACCTGGAAATCATAATCGTGCCCTCCACATGCCCTCCCGCAATACACTTGATGGGTGCACCTTTATCGATACCAATTATTGCAGGGGGCAGACCCATATATCCTATATCCAATTCTCCTTTAGTAAACGCTTCAACCATCGCAGGACCTGTTCCAAAAAGCTTCCAAGAGATATTTCTGTCAATATCCTGCTTAAAATCAGGATCATCCATTAAAAGAAAATTTGTATGATACGTAGTCGAAAGATGCCCAATGGTTATGCCGTTCTTATCCATGAAAATACACCTGTCTTATTATCCCCCCGCAAGCGCTGGTAAGAACGAAATCTTATCGTTTTCTCGAATTATTGTGTTCATTCCATCCAAAGTTCTTATATCTTTACCATTCACCACTAAAATAACGTAGTTATTTAGATCACTGGTTTCCGATAAAATGCGTTTCTTGAATTTATCCCCAATTCTAACATGTAATAAATTTAATAGATGTCGAATTGTCGAGTTTTCTGTTAATTCAATTATTAATTCTTCCGAATTAATCAAATCGGATAATATAGATAGGAATTTAATTTCAGTCCGAATCATTTTAGACCCTAATTGTTGTTTTCAGTTTTTTCTACCATACGAGAGACTATTATCGTCTAAATGCATATGCATTATCCATTAAAAGTAAAAAAGTGACAAATAATATGGGATATAACAAATCCGGCTACATTCGATTAATCCCTACCTAAAAAAATAGTGTAACTCTTTTTCTTATTTTATTTCTTCTTCATCTTTAGACAGAGAATCGACCAAAATTATGATTCAATAATCCCGAATATCTTGAATTCTAATACCTTCTTCAGCTTTCTTTTCTTCTTCTCCAAGGAACTTCTCCAAACCGTGTTTCTTAATGAATTCAATATGGTTGAAAAGATATGAGTATCTATTCCTCTGATATTCCGTATGAGGGCATTCAGAAATCTCATCACATATTAAACAATTATCGATGAGATCTTTTTGGATTTTTCCACACTTTTTGACTTCACACCAACTCTCTGCTGAGTTTCGACAACCTGGGCATTTGGAGTTCTCAAACCAATCAATTCCTTTAAGGAAATTCTCATAATCGAATGATTCATCGGCATCTTTCAACCAACTATAATCCGATTCCACCCATTGCTTGAATTGCTTCGCTAAATTCACTACTTCTTCAGTGTATGCTCTGCACTGCCCACAATATACACCACAACGTCCTAACTTCTGATTAAGATCCATACAATACCCTACTCGATTAGTCTATTTAAATTATAAGGGGATTATTGACTTGACGGGTAATGAATAGAGAGAGTCTGTAGGATTTAAGATCAGAAATTTCTTACCAGTGTACAAATTCATAAATATCATGGGCAATATATTAGGTATGGGTATAATCATGGGTAAGATTGAACTAGATGATCGTGGACGAATTACTATACCAGCACATATTCGTGAAAAACTAGCCCTGAAATCAGGAGATAAACTCTCATTACGAATAGACTCGGATAATACACTCATTCTACGAAAAGCTCCGACTCTAAACGAATTGAAAAAGGAGCTAATTGGATGCATAACCGTCCCAACATCAGAAAAAATCACAGTGGAGTCGATTAAGGGAATATGGAAGACCAAACCTTGATTTTTATTGATTCTAACTATTGGATCTATTTGTTTGATAAAACTACTCTTGAACACATTGCAGTATCCTCCCATTTTCAAAAAATCTATCCGCAGAATAAAATCATGGTTAACGTAATCGTCATGATGGAAGTTATGCATTATCTGGTAAAAAGACTCGGTCCAGAAATTGCTCAACAAAAATGGGAATTGTTCAGCGCAATTCCATATGAAATTGGGGATTTAATACACTCTGAATTGAGGAATGTTTTTGACTTGTTAAAAATCCACTCATTTACCGGAATTGGGAGTCGAGATGCAAGTATTCTCTCGTATATGCGACAGAAAAATATAACAAATATCGCTACACACGATAAGGATTTTGAAAAAATTGATTTTGTAAACGTAATTGATCCTATTTCATAATATGTCGTCGAAATGCTTTAGTACAGTAATAGGATGTTCTTTGAAGGTGGGTCATCTGACACTTGAAGTTGAAAATAGTAGGATATCGCAAGTCTCCCTCATTTACGTGAATTCGCGATTCAGTTGTAAACCTCATACTTATATAGCCATTTGGTCATATTCTCACCATGAAAGGGAGAAAATTATTCTATATTGGCATAGTTCTTATTTTCTTTAGTTCAGTCTCCTTCGCTCAATCAAATTTCACAATGCCTTCTTCAAGTACGGATAATGATAATGAACGTTCAATCCACCTTCAATCATTTTACCATGGAGTAAACGCTGATGTCTACTTCAATGAAACTATGTGGGATGAAGGCTACTTTTATCAAGTTTCCTATCAATTCGAATACAGTGAATTGTATGATTCTACGAATGAAGAGGGATTTATGGTTATAACTTGGACGATGGGGACTAGTATTTACTCAAATATTCACATAGTAGATATTCCGGGTGAAAAGAATGGATTTTTCAATTTCACTGCAACTGAACCCATTTCTTCATGTGCACTTAGTTTTGATGATGGATATGCCTACTGGTTAGCAGATGATCATGAACCTAGGTTGAATTATTTAGGGAGTTGCGCAATAGTTGTTGAAGATATTTACGATTTTCAATTTAATCATTATATCTTTACGGATTATGCAATGTATGCCATACGAAACGATGTAACCTTCTGCCCTGTGCTCATTAATCAAACTGATCAAGGAGATTGGCATACCATTTTTGGAAGTGTCAATTGGAATATCAATAAGGTTGCGATCTTTAATAACAGTCAAGATACGATTATCGATCAAGTGAACGCTACACCTCATTATGGATTTATGATGGGACATTCAGGAGATTGGGCTTCATCGGACCAACTTCTCACAAACGGAACTGAAATTCCAGGAAATAGAACGGTGTATACCTCCCCAAGTGGTAAAATGCTAATTCCTGATCCGTTCCCCCATCAATTCGTTTATTCGTTAGAGCTTGAAAGTGGGAATGCGAGTGCTCAAAGTTGTATCGATATCGCTTTCGTGCTTTCTTCATATTTCTCAACAGAATCTGAATGGAGTAATCTTCCAGGATGGGCAAAATTCACAATTATTGGAGGAAGTATCAGCTTACTCGGATGTAGCGCGTTTATCGCACAATTCGTGATTATTTTGCTGAAGAAGCGAAAGTTGAGATCGACATAATTATTAATATCGCAATAGAGAAGCTGAAAGCCTTGTGGGTAACACT
>JAEOTN010000033.1 GCA_016839865.1 Promethearchaeota archaeon
AACGTGAATTTCTCCTCCGTTTAATATATCTTGCATCGCTTGACGTGCATTTAACACTAAATTCTGAAAAACTTGTGCTAACTGTGTTGGATTCCCTTGAATGCTCCATAAATTATCTTCCATTTCAAGTGAAATTTTTGTTTTTGATCCGCTACTCGCAAATTTAATAGATTTTTTCAGCAATATTGGGAGGTGTACGATTTCTGTGAGTTGAATTGTTTCTTTAGAGAATGTTAATAATTCTTTCGTCAAATCTCGGGCTTGGATAGTAGCATTCTCCACTTCTTCCACTAATTCAAGACTTTCGGGATGAGAAGTTAAATCTAATCTAAGCAGGTTAATATTACCTAAAATAACTGTTAATAGATTATTGTAATCATGGGCTATACCTCCCGCTAAGATTCTCAAGGATTTTGTTTTTTCTTGATTTATTAATTGTTGCTGTGTAGTTTTCAATAGTTGAAGTTGTGTCTTTTGTGTTTTCAGAGAATTCATTAGTATTTTATTGACATAAAACGCTACTAAATACCCTAAAGTGAGTAATGGGATCTGTAATATGGCCGAGATTGCTAATGAGTAAGGTAATTCTGGATTATTATATACATGGAAGATATCCAAAAACATAATGATAATTAAATTGGATACAGAAAATGCAAAAATTGCCGAAGTGAACCGAAATGACGTAATAACTGCTGCACAAACTATCAGTAAAACAACAATGTATGGCATTATCAATGGATCTTGCTTTAAATACATCCAAATAGGAAAACCTACCATGAAACCTCCCAGATATGCTAGTAAAAAATATTGATGAGGATTTAGATAAAATAGAACTAATAAAACTATGAAAAATAACGAGTAAGACAATGCAATTAATCGAAAAGCATGATGACTTAGAAAACCCAATATTGTTAATAGAGCGGATAAAACTAGGGAGCTGATCATCACAGTTTTTATAATATAGATTGATTGCTCTCTTGAATTCCATCCTTTAAATATTAAACTCCAATGAGTTTCCGACATTAAATGGAATGGTCACTGTTTACCCAAAAAAGGTTTCGTCAAATATTGATTAAGCTCTTCTTTAACTGATCCTTCTAACTTACTAACCATCGTTTTTGACCTAATCTGACGCCTAGAAAGATGAAAGTAATACTTACTATCAAACTCACGGGAGAATATGCTAATAATATTAACCTAAACTGTGGATTGAACAGGAGCGTTGTTGCTGTCATATATATTACCACTAATGCTATGCTGACATATCTTTGTACCGTTAAAAATCCAAATAAGAGGCTAGGTCCTACGTATAAGAGGATAACTAATATCGTAGCAATCAGAAATACTCCTGCAAAACTCGAAAATTCTGTAATTTCACCTGTCAGCCCGAATAGATTTGCTAATGATCCTGATATAAATTGAGAAAACATAACCAAGAGAAATGTTAAAGGAACAATCAGAATCAATGAGATGGCGTATCGAATAATGCGATTTTTCTTGTTTATTGATTTTGCATATAACTTATCCTCTATCATGGACTCCACAGCATTATTATCGAAATTTTCGTATTTTGGTGCATAACTAGCAATAATTTCATCAGCAATGCTATGGAGGACCGAATTAGTTAATGCTTCATTATCATTTTCATGAGCAATTGCAGATATGAGAAGATTTTCATCATAAACCGGATATAAAAAGAGCTTACGATTTTCACCTAATTCAATATTTTCTATGACCGTTTTTAATGCTTCTCGACCGAAATTGGCGACCGATGCGGAAAATCCTGTTATGATATCAGTATCCATTTCAGGATCGGGATTATATGAATAGAGCAGAACTCCATTCGTTTTCATTATGTAGACGTTTTCAATCATTTTCAATCAATTAAGGCTTTAAATTGTAAATAATCTTCTAGACTGGGTTTTTTTCTTTTAAAATTGTATAAATATGGTCCAACTATGTGTAAGACCTTCAGAATTAGATCATCGGGATCTTCTTCTGAATATATTTTGTATTTTTCTTCTCTGCGTTCTTCAATGAATTGTGCATTTGGAATTTCTAACATTTTCTCCAATTCAGCAGTTGGGGGGCTATTTAGTTCAACTGTGATAATTTCTCCTGCTTGAGGAATCTGTAATACTAATTCTGAAATGAATCCAGCACTCGTTGAATCTTCTGTAACAGTCAAGATCTTATCACAGCTAGATGCGATTTTTTGAATTCCACTTAAAATGAAAATTGAGTGGAATTCTCGTTTTACCATGTTGATATATTGGTCAAACTGACTAGTTTCAAATTTATTAAGTGCTCCTTCGTGCATAATGAGTAAAATCACTTCAGGGGCTTGGAGAACTGCACGTCCAATATTGAAACGCAATCTCTCTCCAGTCGATAGCTCATTCAACTTGAAATTCTGTTTGTTGATGAGACCGGTTGCATTGAGAACTTTTCTTAATAATTTCTTCTTATTTTGAGATCTTAAAGAAGGATGAAGTTTGATTTTGGATAGCATTCCATTTTTTACGGATTGTGATGTAAGATTAGGTTCTAAAGTTTGAGAAACTATAGAACAATACTTCAATGGAGTTGTTCGACCGTAGATGGTTACTTTTCCATCAGATATTGCTTTCAAACCTGTAATAGAACGATAAATTCCCATCAAGAATTCTTGTTCTTCTGCTTCGGATTTTAGTGTATTGAAAACAACTCCAAGAGATTGTCCACGATGGATTTCAAATGAATAGTTTTTGAATACTTTCGAGGACTGTACACCATCAAATATTATCTGTTGAGATTCATCAGAAAATGGTGGGTACTTCGTTTTTTCAGCGACTAAATTTATTAACACTTCCAGAAGATAAGCAACATTAACTGGATTGAGATCATCCCAATCTTTTAATACTGGATTTGCTTTAAAATCGGCCAGAGGGAGTATAGAGTTAAGTTTATCTGAAAATTTAAAGAGAGGACGGTGAGGATATTTCGAAAAATCTATATCAAGCTCTATTTGTAGTTCAAATAAGTAGACAAATATTTTTCTGTGAAATTTATTCCCACCGATAGGATAATTTTCAAAAACTTCATCCAATTTCCGAATTTCATTATCAAGTATGAAATTATAAGCTGCAATTGTGCTATCTGCTAATTCCAATACTGACTTTACGGTTTCTTGAGGACTCACAAA
>JAEOTN010000124.1 GCA_016839865.1 Promethearchaeota archaeon
AGAAGTGAAGAAAGTCGTTTAGAAATGCTCCGCACTAGTGACTGTATAGCATTTCTCAATAAAATTAAAAAAGCAGGTCGTAAGAAGGACATTTACGCCGCTGGATACGCTGTTTTTGACTTTCAAGCACTGGTTGCACGGGATCTAATTAGAATTGCAAATAAATGGGATCAATCTACGAAATTCAAACTCTATTCAGAATATAAATCACTGTATGATGAAAAATATGTAGATTTCTTTGATGCAGTTACAAGCCGTGATTTCAAGGCACTTCAGGAGCTAGCGGATTCCATGTATGATGATTTGCTGGAATACAATAAAACTAAAGTGCCGGATTTCAAGACTTTAGAAGAAATAAAGAAAGAATATTTATAAAAAAAGGGTTACCAGTAGTTAACAACTGCTTCAGCATGACCGAATACTCTATCTTCTTCTTTTATCTCGATGATACTACCGTCATCTAGCTTCACAGTACCGATAAAAAATCCATAAGCTTTCAGGACTTGAGTTTTTAACACTACAAAGTTCATTCCGCCTTTATGAACCCATTTAACTTTCATAATACCAGAAACTCGGTCGTCATTTACGGATTTGAAGTGCCAATCCTTGTGTGGGTCATCCTTATCCCAAGTGTAATGGACCTTGTCCAAATATTGACCCTTGAAGTTAAGGAAAACCATGTCTTTGTTTGATTCACTTCCAAAGTTCTTATGCCCATAGTCCACGAGGAGACCGAATGGTTTTCCGTCCACTTTTCCGTTGAAAGCACTCCATCGCCACTCGCAATGATACGGGAACACCGCCCTTGTCCAATCTAATACTCCATTTGACCCATTGGCGTCGGTAAATTCGTATTCCTCGTCGCCAACCTTAACTTTTCCATTTGGAATCATATTATGAAGTTTTAGAGCGTATACGAACTGATTTTTCTTTGGAAATGGAATTACATTTACCATACCATCCATTTCTTTGGGTTGTTTTAATGTGATTTCTCCACTGATTCCCGCTCCATCTCGGAATTTTGGGAAATTGAATTTGAATATGCGATCCTCTCCTCGTCGAAGGCATTCCCAGTGGTTTCCATCACGGTCATAGATAATATCTCCTTGGTCTCCTGGAGGCAGATTCATTTTTCCACGACAAAACCAGTTCTGACTCTGGAATTCTTCGTGTGTCCCCTTATCATAATCTGTCCAAGCTACCATAGCAACGCCCAAATAACCAACATCATGATATAGAAGTGTTATTCCATAGTTTTCGTTCAATATTTCGTAGTAATCCCACTCTTTGATTCGCAATTTCCCTGCTTTAACTTTAGATCGATCATAAGTTTGGATTAACTTCTTCGCTTTTCCTGGTTCAATCAAATGACCATTATTATCTAAAAGAGCATGAGGTTCTGTCAATTCCTTTTGCATTTTCACATCATCTTTAACGTATTCTTAACCTAAGTTCTCTGAGTTCTTTATATTTTTATCGATTGATGGTATGTTAAAAGGAAGAAATAACTCGATACTAATTGAAATAAAAAAATTTGAGTTGAATTGAGATTAAATTTGTTATTTAGAGTACAGATTGATCGTCAATAATTTCCATTTGGAATAGTTTTCCATCAGTCCATAATTCACACGTTCTTTGTAATGACCATAAATTCGAGCCATCCCATGTTAAAGCATCCGTCCCCCATGCAGGTGGGTATATTTTACCAGCTAGTGTCCAATTAGAATGCCATTTAGTTAGATAAATACCAGAATTTGCCCAAAAGTATGTGCCTGTCCATGTAATTGATCCATAAATCGGAGAACCTTGCGGAATTATCGTAGAGATCAAACTCCCTGAAAAATTCATTTGATATATCGATGTTCCGTCCCTACTAACGGAAAAGAGATGGGAACCATTGCATGCTAAACTTGACAATCCCCCCTCAGTTGAATATGGAACATCAAAAGAGTCAACTACCTCAATCATTTCACTTGCATTTACTTTAAATTTGAAGATTTTGCGTAATGTAAAATCATTCACCCATAAATGTTTACCATCATGCGCTAATCCTCGGGGATTCACAATTATATTATTTCCATAAATTTTCGTGTAGGTTCCGTTTATGGGGTCTATTTGGATAAAATCTTGAAGTAATCCTTTCGTATAAAACGCAAGATTAAATCGCCATAAGCTTCCATTCATGTATGTTAATGCTGATCCCATGGTAGTTTCGTTATTTATCCGCTTGAGAATTCTTCGCGTTTCATCTTCAGTTGGGTAAATATACAAATATTTATCATCAAGATCTCCGGGAATATAACCCAATTCTATTCGTTTACTATTTGGGAAATCTAACTGAGGGATGGTAACGGTTCCACTCCCAAAATCATTATTTAGTGTCGTATTAGTTGTCGTGGGATCTAAGTATATCGGAGCTTCACTGATGTTTTCAAATTTATTTTCAATTATGGTCATATTTGAATATTGACCGCCTGTGATAGCACTCCGAGAGTGATTCACAAAGTAATTCCCTTGAATTGTAACATTTGACGCTTCTGAGTGAATTCCATAATGACTATCAAGAAATATGTTATTTCTAATTACAACATCATAGTTATGTTGTTCTAAAGCAATATTATGATAAGCATTTCCATAGATTAGATTGTATTCGATTAACGGACTGGATTCTTCAGCATAGATTCCTTCAGTATTGACCCAACGCACAATAGAATGACTTATTTCCACGCTCGAATCAATTTGTTCAATTCCAATGGTGCTGAACTCCACTATTACATATCTAAATATCGAATTATTTGTATTAATGCAGCTAATTCCAGCCCAATCACCATTTATGGGCTCGTCCGCATCAGATGTAAACCATATTTGACTCGTGGGGGTACCGATTGCATGGATTGTACCTCCAGCAACAAAGAATCCGATCGAAATCTCTTCCTTATATCCCCTGTAATGCATAAATTCGACAATTGTTCCAGGAAGAATGGTCAATGTGACATTTTCTGTTACATAGACAGTATCTTGAACATGAATTAGACCGCACCATGTGGTATCTTCAGTAATTGCTCCTTCAGCATAAGTAATCCCACAATCTGGAGGTCGATTAACTAAAAAAATGACTAACATTGCGGAGCAGGAAAATAAGAGAATACTCCCAATAACGATTAACGTTGTGAATTTCCTTTTCACAGGTTATTCAGCTCTTTAAATTAATATTTCTTGAATAGTCGAGTATTTGATGAACTAATATTTATTTTTATGTCTAATTACTTACAAGCCATTCTTTCGGGATTTTTTGTATTGGTTGAGTATAAGGATAGTAATTGGAACTGCACATCCGATACCGATTATCAAATACGCAAAAATTGCCAAAATTGAAGGATTCACGGAAATTCCAAAATGTTCTAACGCGGAGGTTGCTGTGAATGATAAGAAGAGAGTGCTATAACCAACTTTAACATTACTCTCCGTGAAGGATTGAGATGTTCCATCAATTAAGCTATGCAAGCGTATTGAACCAGGTACAGCAGGAAAATCCAATGATATTTTGACATTTTCATTCTGAATAAGTGATGATTTATACCACAAAATCAATGTCGAAGTCAAATTCTCTTTTTGGAAAAGAAAACTGTACAGATTTTTCTTGGATGGATACCCTTCTACCGAAATCACGTCTGTTCTTAGTGTAGAATTTGCACAATATTGGTTAAAGAGTTTATACGCGTATGCTCCAGTCTTATAGGTTAAATTATTATATAATAATCCAAAATAGGATTCAGAATTAAGCGGATTTTGATGATCTCCATCAGAGAACGTGTACCAAATAATTTTATCTACTCCAAGAGCGATGGATAGCGCTACCGATTTAATGAGTTTCCCCCCTTGGATGCTATCATCTACGACATGAAAGTATGTTCCTCCAGTTGGAAATCCAAGTTCAGTCAACCAATACTCCCCTTCATATCCGAATTTATTACATACATCTCTTAATTGCCAGATACGTGGGATTAGTGATTCACTATATTGGTGGTAGGTGTGGAAAGATAATGCATCACATAACAATAAGGAACCATCTTGGAACAAAGTTTCTAAAAATGCATGCCCCATATCGGAAACACTTCCTCCAATGAGAAAAATATCTGGAAATTCCGTTTTTATGAAATTCACGGTTTGATTAAAGAGAAATGTATAATCCTCCCAAGATCCTGCCCAATGCATAGGAAGATTTGGTTCATTCCATATCTCGAAATGTGTAATATTGGGGTAGTAATGCGAGATAGTTTCATTCACATAATTGATAAATTTGGGGACATCAGATGGAGCAATATATTTGTCCTTCATGCTACCAAAGGGATCTGTTTCGACTGCATTGTTATCATAATTCAATACTCCTAGAACAGAAATATTCAGGGAAAGTAGTTTGTCAATTCGAAGATCATAATTCGCAAAATTAAAATCTCCAAGTTCTGTTTGTACTCCCCTCCAAGATATATCCATTCTTCCATTAGATACTCCCAAATCTTGAGAAATATTCAGTCTTTCTTCTGAGAGAGTAATTCCACCAAGCATTGTTCCTAATGGATCCTCAATGATTCGTGATTCAGCTGGAACATAATGAGATTCGTATCCTCTTTGGAAAAAAATCACCATCGAGGGCATTCCTAAAACTGAGGTAATAACGAATATAACTATGGATACTCTCAAAATCACTTTCGTCTGTTTATTCATCTGATCTACTCCTGATATTTTTTGTTAGGATATTGAACAAGAACACCCCAAGTATTATAAAGAAGAGAAATACTGCAAATAAGATCAGGCTATATGTTAAGTATATGCCAATTTCGTAAAGGAAGGGTGCTACCCACTTAATAAGCATGAACGCAAAACCCGCAATCAAAAGTATTTGAATTAAACATACTGCGATTACTTTCATTCTAAACTTGTGTTGTCGTAACCTCGTCAGTATGAATCCTAGGGAATAACCTATGATAAAAGGAGCCAGGTAATTGAATCCAATGAAGTGACTCAGTATTAGTACGGTAATTATGAGATGTTTCGTTAGATAAAATGAAACTCTATTGTGTTTTCCTCTAAATCGATATAACCACCATCCAAGATAGAGAAATGGAGTATACATTAAGAAATAAAAAACGTTAAAATAATAATCAGGATGCACTGCAACTGTCCAAAAGTCAGCCCAAATGAACCATCCAATTGGGTAAAGTACTACTAAGAATGCTCTATCCAGAAACCTGACTAATTTTAGTGAGAAAGTGGAGTTTTGGAATGTATTGTTCCAAATTTTTGTTAAATATTCAGGTTCAATGTTTATCTCGATGTTTTGGTCTTTCTCTACTAATGGTACTCTAAGTATGGAACCATATATGAGATGAATTGAAAAAGTAATGGAATAATAAAATATCGGGTATTTTAGTAAAGGGATTACCCCAACACATAAGATGAAGAATAATAACGAGATCAATCCTTCGATTCGATTATTCTTGCCTGTAAAATTATAGTGAGAATCAGTAAGAAATACGTTTCTAAATTGGTTTTTTCCCATTGAGACAATTAGTGAAATCGATGTCATTGAAATCGTAAGGAACCAAATAAAACTGGTCAAATTCAAGGAGAATACAAAGTTTTGCCATGAATTTATTTGCGTAATCAAAAAACAGAGCAAATAGAGCCCCGTTGTAACAAAGTGGCATATTTTTTCAATTATTGCAGGAATGTTGTCATTACCGATCAATAATAAAAGAAATGGAGCAATCCATGGAATAAAAAAGAATAATACACCTAACTCTATTCGAGTCGCAATAACATCCATGCGGAATGCTAAATTGAATATTTGGATCGACGAGAAAATCAATACCTCACACATGAAGAATATTTGAAAAAATCTCGGAATAAACCAATTCCGCTTCATAGTTGTACAACTACTACAACCTATATAATACCATTTTTGACTTAGTCAAACAAAAACAATTCGATGATTAAGCTACTCAAAAATGCGGAAAAAGTATATAACGGATTTTCTTGCATATCTACATGATGACTGAGGAAAAACCCAGAATCGTATATATTGATTGCCCACAATGTCATGAAATGATTAAATTGGAACTTAAT
>JAEOTN010000125.1 GCA_016839865.1 Promethearchaeota archaeon
GTAACATCTGTACAGTATAGACCCATGTCAAAATCTGCTTCTCCACTCCAATCAGATATGGTTCCTGTTTATGAAGTTCTTAGAAGGAGTGATATGGAGTTAAGCATAAGGCAAGCGAATAAGACACTCAATGAACTTGGATACTTGACCCTAATCCGTCCTCATCCATCTCAAGAATCGAGAGGAATGCTTTATATCTTCCCAATGACGCAGAAAATGAAAACTCCTAAGCAAAATTTGACAACTCCTCTATTGCTATTCGGATTGACAATATTTTCAGTCTTTATTGTTGGAATGATGCTTTGGGGTGATCTTTCTCAGGTTCAAACAACTTTAGATCCAATGATTATAGGAATATATTACGTAATCAGTTTAATGGGTATTGTAGGTATACACGAATTCGGCCATATGGTGGCTTCCTACCGTCACGGAATAAAAGCAAGTTTACCATATTTTATACCGATTCCAATAGGATTAGGTACTTTAGGTGCCTTTATTTCTCAAAAAACACCAATAAAATCCCGTAATGATTTGTTTGATATCGGCCTTTCTGGTCCTGTTTTTGGATTTATTGCTGCAATAGGGTTCACAATTATTGGTTTAGTTAATTCTATTGAAATCCCAGTTGATCTTCTTCCTACAGACATTTTAGAACCAACAGGCCTTTTTGATTTGAAATTAGACAGTCCTGAACGTTTCCGCATTTTACTCTTCGAGATACTAGCCTTTATTCTTGTCCCTCAACGGGATCCCTCCACAATTGTGTTCTTACATCCTTTTGCTTATGCTGGATTTATTGGATTTCTTATTACGGGGCTAAATTTAATACCTATAGGCCAAAGTGACGGCGGTCATGTTGCTAGGAGCTTATTCTCGGAAAAACAACACCGCTATGTTACTTATATTAGTGCTGGAGTATTAGTAATAATCGGATTTGGATTTTTTGCTATTTTATTGTTATTTATGTATTCCCAGACAGGACATTCTGGTCCATTAGATGATTTAACTGTGGTTGGATTACCACGGAAACTAATTACTTTTGGCGCTTTAATATTGCTTTTGTTTTGTATGCCAATGCCTCTTGATCTTTTCAGACTCATATTTCCCAGCCTTGGGTAAAATCAGTGGAAAAAAGTTTTGATATTAAAAATCATGGTAATAAGAGTCATGTTCTCGTTGTTCCCGATCTAAACGGCTCCCAAGTTTGTTAAGTCGAGCACGTCCAGTTTCAGCATCACGACGAAACGTTACATCAATCCTCTTTAAAAATCTGTTCAGACCTGCCTTTTTAGTTAAAGGACCTATTGTATTTCCTTTATGACCAGGTAATCCTTCGAACAGCATTATCCTATCAGCTAATGCATCTGCAATTTGAATATCATGCTCAATAGCAATACAGGCAGCATTATTCTTTGAGATAATATGTCGAATCACACGAGTTGCCTTTAATCGCTCTTCAACATCAAGAAAAGCACTGCCTTCATCAATAATGTATAGATCGGCTTTCTTCCCCAAACACCCTGCTAAAAAGCATCGCTGTAACTCTCCTCCACTTAAAGCTGCAAGAGGTTTATCCAAAAGGTGGGAAATAGAAAAAGGTCTCAAGATGTACAAGTTAAATTCTCTAGAATTGACAAAGGTGTTTGTATAAAGTGTTAAAAACTCTCTTACAGTCCCATCAAACTCACGATGCAAGAATTGAGGTTTAAAAGATACTCGTACTTCTTTTAGAGTCTTTGTTAGATGTCGAGCAAATGTGGTTTTACCAAGCCCGTTCTCTCCAAGTATGCACAGTATCTCCCCAAAATGAATCTTACCTGGTTCTACAGATAATGAAAAAGATCCTACTTGCTTATGTATATTAGAAAAATTAACACCAGGTCGATTTTCCCAATCTCTTTCCTTAACCATACGGGTAAAGATGATTCGTTTTCCTCGAATTCGAACATTTTCCTCTTTTAATTTTCCAATAAGAAAATTGTTAATCCCTTTTTTAGTGCTATAAGCAAGCCGAGAGATAATACCAAATTTATGTGGGTCTCCATAGAACAAGTAAATAAGATCACTCTGAAAATCAAGAATAGCTATATCATGTTCGGCGATAAAAACCGTTTTTCCTGCAGAAGCTAATTGATGGAAGATCTTAGCTATTTTTATTCGTTGTCGGAAATCAAGAAATGTACAAGGTTCATCGATAAGATAAATATCTGCTTCTTGTAACAGGACAAGGCCGACTGCCAATCTCTGTAATTCTCCCCCAGATAATGCTTTTGGAATTCGGTCTAGAATAGGTGTTAATTCCAATAACTGAATTACTTCATCTTGAGAGAAATAACCATGACCTTGAATACTATTTAATATTTCAGAGACTTTTTGAGACTTTTGAACTAATTTACTAAAAATCTGGGGTTTCAAAGCGACATTAATTGTCTTATTCTGAAGATCTGTAAGAAACTGTCTAAAACTGGCAATATTCAATTGCTCTACGAAATTTTTGAAGCCTTTTTCTGGGTGATCAAAATTTCCACCATTTGGTTGTTGTCCCGCTAGAATATTCAATATTGTAGATTTGCCGATTCCATTTACTCCTAGAAGGCCAACCACTTTTCCAGGGTGAATTTGTGGAACACCAAAAAAACGAAAACCATTTTCGTCATAACAATGAACTAAAAGGCCAGCGGTTTCAGGTGATGGCAAATTAACAACACTAAGAGCGCGAGGAAAGCATTTATTAATACAAACTCCACAAGTACCCTTTTTTGCCATTAAACATGTTCGATTATTAATAACAGGCTTACCAGTATCCTTACGTATAGTGATAACATTTTTTTGCCCTTTTAAGACCAAAGGACAATATTTTTCACATGCATACCCGCATAAATCAGGTTTGCACTTATCGTAATTGATACTCAAGATACGCATAGTAGATACACTGGTTTAGGTATGTGAACTGACGTATATAGCATACTCAGCGAAAAATCATATACGTTCTGCTAATTCTTTTTCAAATAATTTATTTCAGAAGCAACACTATTAGCGGAATTGGTCACGAAACGAAAGAACAACGCTTAAAGGCAGTATCTCTAACAAGTCAATATATCGTAAAAATTACTAAAACAGACAATTTTCTTCAAATGGAGATAGAAATGGATCCTATTGGGCATTTAGAATGGACTTTGGGTATAGGTTTAGCACTTTGCGCCGTTCTTCAAATTCCTCTAGATGCACTTAGTTTTTTACTTCTGGGAGTTGGTTCAGATTTTCCAGATTTATTTGATTGGGCTTTATATCGTGGAAAAAATTTCCAAACTGGTCATCGTGAAATTTCACATACGTTTTTCTTCATAGGAGTATTAACAGCAATTAGTTACTTTATTCCAGTAATAGGATTTCTGACTTTCGGATCATTCATGCATGTAGTAGAAGATATTCTCGCTGGTAGGGATCCTATCTACTTCTTTTCACCCCTAACTCACAAAGGTTCTATTCGCCTATTGAGTGTAGACCAAACCACTGCAATCGGAGGGCGAGTTAGAAATATCATTAAAGGATCCTATATTGGTTCTGAAAATATTGGTGATGAACTTTCCTGGTTATGGCTACTTACAATTGTCGGATCATGGATTTTTGTCATGGGTATTTTCATGTATTTCGGATTATCAGTGTGAATGTACTATGGAAGCTCTCAAGCATACAGAATGGGTTTTTGGGGTAATCTTTTTTTGGTTCGCATTATTCCAAATTTCGATTGAATTTAATCCGATTTGGATAGTTGCTATAATTGCTGGAAGTCAAATTTCAGATTTTCTTGAGTTATTCTTTAAAAAAAATGGTATTTCAACCACAACTGCTAGGAAGTTAACCCATGATTATGCTATAGTCCTGTTTTTCTGGGTGATTTTTCCATTCTATACCTTCCCAGAAATTAATCTATTTGCTACAGCTCTCGCAATCCATTATATAATCGATTTATTTTCAGGATTAGAACCAATATACATATTTGGATTTCTTTTCGGAGAACGAACAGCGATTCTTTACGTAACAAAAGCGCATAGGAAGGCTATTGGAAAAAGGATTGAAGAATGGGGATCGGATTATTTTGTACCCCAAACAGAAGAACCAACTGCTGAGCTAGCATGGTTCTGGGTAATGCAAATTTCTGGATCAGTTTTTTGCGGGTTAGGAATTCTTACTTATTTATTTCTTAGTTAAAC
>JAEOTN010000126.1 GCA_016839865.1 Promethearchaeota archaeon
CAATCTTCCTGAGAATGAGAAGTTTTTTCCAAAGTTGGTTGCTTGACCCATTAAGATATGATCAATTTCATCACGTGATACTTTGTTTTTAAGGCGTACATCTAACATATTGTTAAATGTTTCTGCTACAAGTCGAGTTCCGGATATCTCATGAAATGCATCTCGTATGGGAGTGCGTGGACGAGCTCGAGAAAACGGGGTGCGAACATAATCTACAATAAATACTTCATTCATAAACAATCATCGTTCAGTATTATTTATTATTACATATCGGAGTTAAGATTAAATATCTTTTTGTTTCATTTTTATTTCGAGATAAGTGAACATTACTCGATTATTGACATAACATTTATTAATTTCTTACACGAATTTGTAATACAAGGTTAGGTGAAACACATATGAATAATTTGTCTAATAAAATAATAATCACAGCAGCGCTTGCTGGGAATCAATCTATGAAGCAGCATAACCCAAAAGTTCCATATACACCTGAGGAATATGCAGAAGATGCACGGAGATGTTATAAAGCAGGGGCGTCTATTTTTCATCTTCATGTTCGAGATTCAGATCCAGACTCGAAATCTTATGGGCAATCTGTTGCCGATCTAGATGTTATCCGTCCTACAGTGGAAGCTGTAAAAAAAGCAGCTCCAGACGCAATTATCAACTTATCTAGTTCAATTGCAATAAATATTGCTAGTGATCATCGAGCAAGAGCTGCCCCCATAAAGGAATTCAAACCAGAAATGTGCTCTTTTAATACGAATTCGATGAATTTTGCCATGGCAGACTACAAAAAAGGAAGAATCACATCCGATGCAGTGTTTACGAATAGCTTCTTCATGCAAAAATACATTGCTAAAGTTGCTAGAAAAGCTCGGACTAAACCAGAAATTGAAATTTTTGATTTCGGTGGAATGTATAATACGTTATGGATCAATAATTATGCCGATTGGCTTGACTTTGCAAAACCATTACATTTTCAGTTTGTTTTCGGAGTACTCGGAGGAGTACCATTCTCTCTAATGAACTTAGCACATTTCTTACAATTACTACCAGAAGGTGCTACATGGAGTGTTTGTGGGATTACTCGATGGCAAACTCGCGCTGCGATGGTTGCAGTGACTCAAGGAGGACATATACGCGTCGGACTTGAGGATAATGTACGAAATCACAGAAAAAAACTCGCTAAAGGTAGCTATGAACAAGTGGAATGGGCAGCAAAAGTGATTGAACTTGCAGGGAAAGATGTGGCAACACCTCCGGAAACTCGGGAGATACTAGGATTACCTCTCCCAGATTAACTAAGAGGAACTCAAGTCAGGATTACCACAACCAGAAAAAGCAATACAAGAATTATATGGATGATAGAAATGAAATTTACCAGAATGATAATGGAAGTAGAAGCACCTGAAGAAATTGGTATAGAAAATATAAAATACATGCTAACAGAGAGTTCAATACCTGATATCAAACCAAGTGATTACAACATCGAAATACCCGATTTCACAAATCAATTTTCTGGGTACTCAGATCATACAGGAAAACCACAACTAAGAGAGCAAATCGCAAAGGATTATCCCGGATTAGGGAAGGAAAATGTACTTCTTACAATAGGTGCAGCGCTCGGGCTTTTCATAGTTAATAGTTATCTTTTAGATAAAGGAGACCACTTAGTTGTTCTTCACCCGAATTATGCTACAAATTTTGAGGTACCAAAATCTCTCGGTATTGATATGAGTTTACATCGATTATCGTTTGAAGAAGAGTGGAAATTAGATCTTGAGAAATTTGAATCTTTAATAACACCCAAAACGAAGTTACTGAGCATCACGTATCCCAATAATCCAACGGGCGTGACAATAGATGAAAAAACCTTAAAAAAAGTCATTAACATTGCCGAATCCCATGATATCCCTCTACTCGTTGATGAAACATATCGAATGCTCACATATGACAAACCTCTCCCAACAGCAGCTTCCTTGAGTTCTAAGGCAATCAGTGTAGAATCATTATCCAAAACCTATGGAGCACCTGGTATAAGAGTGGGATGGATTTCAACACAAGATGCCAACTTACTTGAGGGATTACTCGCTACTAAAGAACAAATACATATCAATAGTCCAAGTTATATGGAAGAAATTGGGCATCAAATCTTGTTGAAAAAGGATGAAATTCTAGCAAAGACTCAACCAGAGAATCGCAAAAAGAAAGATTATATGGCAAAATGGATTGAAGAAACCCGTGAAATTGAATGGATTGAACCAGAAGCAGGTGTAGTATGTTTTCCCAGATTTAAACCAGATGTGCAAGTTGATATTGAGAAATTCTATGATGTATTAAATAAAAAATATAAAACTTATGTGGGACCTGGACACTGGTTTGGTTTTTCGAAACGGTATTTTCGAGTTGGATATAGCCATATCTCAATGGAAACCTTGCAAAATGGACTTGAAACTGTGAATCAGTCTATAAATGAAGCAATAATAGAATAAAATGCAGTAACGCTTCATATTCTCTTTTTAAAATGGTCCGTTCCACGGTTCAATCTGAGTGAGTTTATGTGCTACTGGTATCTGAAATAAAGCAAAATCCATTATTAAAGAAAAATATACGTCAATCCGCATTTCCCCAGTACTAATGGCTAAAGATGCAATGTATTCAGTTAAATTCAATTGGAAAATACCAGACCACGTTTCTTCTTTAAGAATATCCCCGAAAACGTTTGAGCCTTCACCTAATAAGACCCCATTTAAGAGAGGAATTATAAACCCTTGTGCATAAATCTCCACAGTAATTACCAAATCCAAAATATCAAACAATCCGTTGTTGGTGACATTTAATGGGACATCAGCCAGAATATAACCCTCATAACTTGGGAATATTTCGGAAATATATCCGGATATTATAGGATCACCCATCTCGTAATCGATATTTCTAGCTGAATACCATAGGATCCCTCCAAAAGATCCTCCTGTAATGAGTATAATTGAAGAGATGACAATTAGAGTAATTTTAGCTCCTTTTTTCATAATTTATGTTAGATAATCCTCTCTTAAAGATTTATATTAATTCAACAAATAGCATTCTAAGATCTCTTTTTAAATTGTACCGTCGAATAAACCTATGGAAAACCATCCGAAGCAGAAAATACCTTGGCGAGTTAAAGTTTACTATGGTCTTCTAGCGACAAGTATTACATTGATGGCAACAATTGGTAATAATCTTGCAAAGTATTACACGAAGTTCATTGGGGTATCTGCTTCTCTTGTTGGGTGGGCTCAATTAGCATTTGCTATTGTGAATTCGCTGAATGATCCATTTATTGGATATATGATCGATAAAACTCCTCGGACAAGGGGAAGTAATAAATTCACATGGTATATTTTACTCGCAATTCCATTTCTTGTGATTGGAATGATATTTCAGTTATTAGGACAGAGTAGTTGGCCTCAAGTATTAATATTTTTAACTATTTTTCTTGGTTATGCAATATATGATTCCGGAATCGCTATGTTCGGAATAAGTAAAGGAAATATCATCATTGAAGGAAGTAGTTCGGATAAAGAGCGTAGTTCTATTGAATCCGTTAGTTTAATTTTTCAAACGATTTTCGGAATAGCGGGATTTATGCTTCCAACTTATTTCTTACTAAGTGATGATGCAACTCAAATTCAAGCACTTTTGATGTTTATAGGAGTAGGAATTGTTGGAGCTGTTTTCTATATTTTTTCTGCTCTGGGATTTCGTAAAGAAACTGTCTCGATTATCCCTGCAGAGGAACAAAAAATTATGAAAAATTATGGAAAAACAATGAAAGCAATGCTAAAACAAAAATCATATATTCTATACATAGTTTGCGGAATTCTTATTGTTGGTGTCCAAGCAAACAGCCAAAATTTCTTGAATTATTACTTGGATAATTATTTAGATGTACAAGAAGGTACGATTTTCATAATTAGCGGAATTTTTTTTCCATTATACATAATTGCGTATATTATTGGGCCTACATTAGTTAAGAAGATCGGTGTCAAACGATTTTTAATAATTGGGCAAATTATTACGATAATTGGATATAGCGGAGTTTTATTGGGATTAACAGGATATTTAGCTTATACCTCATTAGCATTGTCATCAATTGGGGGGCTATTTTGGTGGATATCTAGTCTTGCTTTATTCGGAAAAGTATTTGACGAGTTTGAATTGAAGTACGGAAGAATCAAAAAAGGAGTATTTATGGGAATAAGTGCAATTTTCGCTAGCCCTGCACCTTCCGTAGTATTTTTTGTGTTTTCACTTATCATTGATTCTTTTGGATTTAATGATACTTTCGATGTGCAAATTTATAGCGCAAAAATCGGCTTACGATTAGGAATTGGATTATGGCCTTTATGTTTGATAATACTTGCTTTGATCCTTATC
>JAEOTN010000127.1 GCA_016839865.1 Promethearchaeota archaeon
ACGAGACAACGCCGCCCGAGAAAAGAACAATCCGTTTCAAGTTCAATCATGAGAAGGGATGCACGATTCGTGTCAATCCGTAGATTTCTATGAGAAGTGTACCGGTACCGCACCGTATTGCTGTCTATACAGGGGCTAGACGAAAACAAATCTTCAGACTGAACTTTAAAGCGGTCGTTCAGTCCTGATGTGTCATTAGATGCTTGTATCTCTGTATCAGCGACACAATGGCATAACAACACAAGTAGAAGGCCGACACAATACATAATGTGATGTTGCGTTCGGTTCACAGATCCAGCCTTAAATTGAGAACATTGTACTAATTATGTAAATAGGTAAAACTCTCCCGGGAAGATAAGAAGGATGCGGTTCCCTGCTTAATAATGTCGGGAACTCTATAGATTTTGGATTCCAAATTGTGACCCAAATTTTAAGTTTAAAGATCCTTCTCTATACCAATTCTTACTAAATACCAATGTGCTACCAGAAAGAAATTGGTGGTGGCCATCAGAAAGAGTTCCAAACCATGGCTTTCTTATTTTGACAGTAAATTGGAAAATACTGATCGTAATAATGAACAATAGGAAAATAAATAATATATTTTTTAATCTTTTTACTTGTCACAGTTTATTCCTATTCAAAATATGCCTCTTTAATTCGATCTCATTTTATTTCCTGCCATTTCATAGATTTGCGCTATTTTCATTCCCATACCTACCGTTGTTGGTACACCAATCATCAGCACAAACAGTTTCTTAATAGTATGATCCAATATCGCAATCACAAGAGCAAGGTCGAACGAGACACCAAATAAAACCAAAACAGCCGCCAGAATACTTTCATATATACCAATACCCCCTGGTGTAATCGGAGCACTCTTTCCAAAATTGCCAATTGAAACTGCAAGAATAATAGCTATTATTGACATTTTTGCACCAACCGCAATAGAAACTGCATAACATGTTAATCCATCAAATAGCCATATTATTATGGATAATAATATCGAAGCTACCAACAATTCTTTATCGGAGACGATCTCATAATAACTCTCATAAGCATTTTTTATTTTTTCTACTACTAACTTGAAAAATCTATGACCATACCTATCCCTTAATTTTTCTAAAATATCAGCAAACATTTTATTTTTATCAAGATTTACGACACCAATAGGAACTGCTACAACAACAATCCATAGGAATATTGTTGTCATTATCCAGGAAGGCAAACCTTTTTCAAAGAATAGGACAAATGCTGGTATTGACAATAGAATAAGAGCTAAGCCATCTAATATCCTTGTTTGAAGGATTATGGCCGCTGATCTTCCAATATTGATCCCTTTCATCTTCAAATAACCTACTGTTGCAACATCTCCAAGCTTTGCTGGTAAAATAGTATTTAATGCATATCCTGAGATATATAATTTGAACAGATCAAATATCCCGATATTCTTTTCAGCATGAGTTGTAAATTGCTCTAACCTCCATGTTCTGAAAATCCAGGATGCTGCGTATATAATTAATGATACTACAATCCAATAGGGAGATGTTTGAAGGATGATATTAGAAAATTTCTTAAATCCTGTATGATAAATTAAGCCCAATAATATTCCTATTCCTATAATTAATCTGATTATGTTATATATCCATGACTTCTTTTTCATTGTATTTTTATTTCCCCCTTTTTCCTATTCATTGCAAAATAGTACAGCAGTAAGCATAGCAGTGCAAAATAGATTGTATCCAAAAAGTGCTCAAAATAGTGTGAAGCCAGAAGATATGGAATACCTAACTCCCCCCCTTCGCAAAATCTGGCTTCTGGGCAAGATTCCCTATGCCTTCTGTTAGGGATATATACGATTGATAAAATAATCCCAGCAGGAAAATAATAGCTAAACATGCAATAAAATATTTAAGACTTCCCTTTTCTTTGCTTTTTCTAAAACCACCGAGGCTTTTCTCCCCTCTCAGAAGAAAATATAATGGAATAGGGAAATATGTAACTGGGAATGTCAATAATTCTCTTACACTATGCGCAAGGTATCTTGGATTGCCCCAGATTGAGAAGAGTACATCAATAATGTTCTTATTAATGAAGATGGTAAATAAGAAAAATAGAACAAATCCTAAGGATATATATGACAACCCACTCAAGTTAAGTTCAATGCTTTTGCCAAATATCTTTTTGATAATATATATGTAAACAAGTGTCAGCAGGAAAATCATCATAGAGCTGGGAAGATGTAAATTCCAGGACCCTCCTTCTTCATAGATTCCTACACCCTGCTTTCTCTGGCATATAAACCCAAAAGTATTTTCATAGCTAAAAAAAGTTAAGCTTAAAAAGAATGATAAGGCTAAGAAAAATATAAGCAGAATAAAGAGCAACCTAATTCTCTTTTTTGAGCATGTATTAAAGTTAAATCCCCCCAAGCATAAATATGATCCTATAAACAAAAATGCAAGCATTGTATGCACAGGAATATGCCCTAAAAAATGAGAAGCGTACAACAAATCTTGAAGCAGTGTATATGTTCATCCTTCATGGACAATTGTATTGAAAATAGAGATTTTCCCATGATAATAGGCAAGATACATATAAGAAATGATATAGGTAGCTACTGGCAAAATAATAAGAAGCTTCAAATTAGTAAAGAAATCGCGATTTCTAAAACATTTTTCAGGCAGAGCCAAAGGACTCTGACCCCGCCCAGAGGGCGGGGTTTTCCAAGATTGAATAAATTTTCTTCCCAAAAATTTCATTTAGTTCCTGGAGAAATATATTCTTCAATAATTTCCTTGCCAAATTTCATCATATCGTGAATCCAAGCATATACATATTTTCCATTTCTTCCGGAAATTTTAAGATTTTTAAAGTTTTTCAGATATGTACAAATATTTTTTATTTTTTCTTCATAGCCTATTTCCAATATGGGATATCCATAACTTATTCTGCTAACCAAGGCACCTATTATTTCTTCCTCTTTTATCCAACCGATCTGAATAAGTTTTTGCCGTATTGGCTGAATCAGTCTGTCATCTTCCAGACTCCAAATCCTATCCTCTTCCTGACAGGGAATCTCCGCAACCAGCGAGGTTTTCTCAGGGGGAGACATGTATATATCTCTGTTTCTCGGTTCATATATTCTGACAAATGGAAAATCAGGGTCAGGGAAGTAAACTGTAGCAGCATCTGTAACCGACTCCCTGTTAAGGAAAAGGGCTACTAATACCACATTACGGTAGCGAATATCTTTTGCCAATAGTAAAATTTCCTCCGGCGGTGTTGGTTCCATCATTTGCAAAAAAAGATTTAGTGGTAATGTACTTACCACTTCATCTGTATCTATTTTTTCTTTTCCATTGATTTCTACTGCTTGAATTCGTGTATGATTGTGCAATATTTTAGTAGCTTCCGAATTTTTCAGAATGTTTCTCTCTCCGCAATAGTCTTCAAGTCTTTCTGCAATAGCACCAATTCCCATTTTAGGGTAATAGAATGAACCATCTAAATGTTCAGTTTTGGCTTTACGCCCGAAGATTGCTTCCATGAGAAAAGTCTTCAAGTTTAATCCTTTCATTCGTTTTCCAGCTATATCCGAGGAAACTCTATTACACGATGTTCCCCATAACTTTTCAGAATAATTCAACAAAAAACTTTCTGCTATGGTATTTCCATAAGTATGTAACGCAAAATCTTCAAAACTCTCGTTCATTCTCTCAGTTCTCAATCTTGAGTTTAGTATTTCTACCACTGATTTGGCAAAAGTATGTATTCCCAAATTTTTCATCAAATTCAGCGGTGAAAGCGGAAAATCTATGAGTTTCCCATTGTGATAGATCTGACTTGGTATATTTATTTCTTTTAAATCTTCTCCTAAGAGCTTTTTTACCTCTTTTGTTACTTCCGCATCTTTATCATGAAAGCGGTGTGCTCCTGAATCAAAGAGGAAATCTCCATGTTTCAGAGTAATACTGTTACCACCTATCCGATTACTTGCTTCATAAACTGTATAAGGTAACCCTTGTTTTTTAGCATAATATCCCACTGCAAGACCAGTCATTCCTCCACCTAAAATTGTGATATGCGCACGCCTACTCATCCTATTATCTCCTACATTATCACAAAGAACATCTATAATAGGGTCACATTTTTAAAAATATAATCTTAAATTCGTCTTATTTGAAACTCAAGCGAAAATCTGAGCATTTTTTCACACATCTCCATTTTTCCTCTCGTTTTCCGATCTTGGAGATGTGCAGATCTGATATATGAATAGCTATTTTTTTCCAGAACGTTACTTATTGCAGCACCCTTAATCTGTAAATGCCGTACATCCACTTGGTAAGGCTCGATCCAGGTACCATATACTATTAACATTAAAAAAATTCAACCATTAAGTGCAACACTCTTTAACAAGAATTTCTAAAGGTGTAAAGTACTTTAAACATTTTCTTGGTCTGTTGTTAAGCCAATATTCAACATATTTGATATCTGAAGTATCAACTTTTGCAAAATCAGTCTTCTTAGGGAAGAAACGACGAATAAGACCAATGGTATTTTCAACTGTTGCCTTCTCCCAACTGTGGTAGGGGTTACAAAAATAAGATTTGGTTCCAAGGAGTTGATTTACCGTTTCATGTTCAGTGTTCTCTGATCCATTATCATAGGTGAGCGTTCTTCTGAGACGCGGTGGAAATGACAGCAGACGATCTACAATACTATTTTTGGTTGCCTGAGCTGTTTTTCCATCAAGCTTCGCAAGAACAGTAAAACGAGTCTTTCGTTCAACTGAGACAAGCTGCGCTGCTTTACTTTGTCGTGAGACCACGGCATCTAATTCCCAATGGCCAATTTGTGTGCGTTTCTCTATGTAATGAGGACGATTATCGATAGAAATACGTTGAGGAATATGGGATTTCCTGTGTTTGCGACTATGCCCTCGTTTCTGTCTCCTTTTATGAGCTCTGGGTAAGTACTGAACCAACTCATTGTGTTCGGTATAAATATATTGGTAAATGGCCTCATGGCTAATAGAAAGTCCTGGACATTCTAGAGCCATTCTTCCTGCTATGAGCTCTGGTGACCACTCAGTCTTCAGCTTTGCTTCTACATGCTGGCGTATAGAATTGTTTTTGAGGCGTTGCCTTTGATGAGCGTTACCTTTTCGTTCAGTAGCTCGCTGGTGAGCTTTATGCCCCAGATAATATCCTTTATGAACAGAAGGAGCATTTCTTGTGAGTTCTCGTGAAATAGTTGAGGGATCACGATTAAGTGCCTTACCTATTTGCCTAACTGCTATACCCTGTGCTCTGAGAATACTGATCTTTTCATGCTCTGTGAGACTTAAATGTATATAATTTCTCTTTTTCATAAAACTTAGGATACCTCATTTTGAGGTTTTCTCCTAAGTGTTGCACTTAATTATTGAACTTGGGACATGGATTTCAGTTCTATGATGAAACTATTCATATTCCTCTTATTTTCTATTGGGCTAGGCATCTTACTCCAATGTGCAAAGAAAATCTTGTCAGTGGAATCGATATTGCACCTACAATTTTGGAACTATGCCAGATAAAACCTCCTACCAATATGTTGGGGAGGAACATTCTTAAGAAAACATTAGATGAGAAACCCATACTTTTCTCTACTCATTTTTACCAAAACCAACGAGGAATGAGAATTAGTAAATGGAAACTTGTCGAAAATATAAAGACTGGAGAAATTAAAATATTTGATATTGACAATGATCCGAAGGAGCAAAACAATCTTTTCGATAATGATTCAAAGAAATGGGATCATCTTTTTAAAACTTACAAAAATCTGCTGCAAAAACATTCAGTTAAAAAAGATGAAACACAGGGAAAGAAATTAGACATGGATCAAGAAACCAGAGAACAGTTAAAAGCATTAGGATACTTATAATTTGAAACATTTTGATTTGTTTTAAAGTACCTGACGGAGTATGTACAGCAAAGGCCCCCCAGCCCATTAAAGCTGACAGGAGCTTTAAGAAAGG
>JAEOTN010000128.1 GCA_016839865.1 Promethearchaeota archaeon
ATCATATACCCAAGGTGTATATAATTCTCCTTTATTTGGGATTTTTTGAATATCTGTTATTTTTTCCCAGAAAATTTCTAGTTTGATCGGTTCTATTGAATTTGGAAGAGTGGATGGAGCTGGAATTGACATTCCGTTTTTACATGATTCGGCAGGAATCGTTTGTATTTCCCCATCCAAAAGAACATACATTGGATGTTCTGGAGTTACAATAATCGAGTTCCCATTGGAAAATTCAACTTTGTAAAAGTATTCGGGAGCTTTATGACGACTAATTCTATTAATTTTGGTTCTAAATATTTGTTTGAAATCTGTACTATATAGACTCAAGTTTGAAATTGGTAAAATCTCACAATCTACACCTGGAACAACATGGTTTTCTTGTTCGATCATCATTCGATCCACAAAGTTCCCAATTCGAATCTGTTCACCACTAACACTGAGAATTTCAGTTGTAGGATGATAACTCTGCTGCTCCATCGCCTCATGGATAGCCACACGGTCACGGTTATCCATTTTATCAAATTCGTCGATGATTGCATTTCCCCCATCTGCCAGTACAAGAGCTCCAGCTTCCAAAGATAAACCTGCAGCATCATTCTCACGTACGACTGCTGCTGTTAAACCTGCTGCTGAAGAACCCTTTCCTGAAGCATAAATAGCTTGTGGTGAGATATTGGCACACTGTTTGAGGATTTGACTGTTATGGGCTAACAGATTCCCGTTCGCAATAAGAAAATGTCCGTCTGTTGTTCCAATATCGTATACCATAGAATTTTCTTTTATTAGTTCAATATGAGTGATTTTATCCCAGTAAATATCAGAATTAGAAATCTTCTCTAACCAAATAAATTTGTCAGAATATTCCATTTGTTTTTGCTTGTAAATCTTTTTTATTCTCTTAACAACTTTTTGTAAATATACTCTCCCTACATGTTGTCTTTGTGTTTTTCCACGGAGTTCAGCAATAAATTTCCTTTCCCACGTACCTCTTCTACTTTTTAATTTTAAATCGTCTACAATATCCTTAAGTAAATTCCCAAAATTCGGAATTATATCTAATAATTGATATCTTCTTCGAGTGGACCAAATTCTGATAGCTTTTTTGAGTTTTTTTTGCTTTATGGATGATATAAATCCTATCTTGTTAAAGAAGTCAATAGAATCTTCTCCAGAAACCTTTACTTCGAAAAATATATTCCCTTTATATTCACCTTTTCGGATGATTTTTTGGTGTATGGAAGCAAAAATTCCTAAACTAGCTAGTAAATCTAACATAGAATATGCTAATCTCTCACTTTTGGTTAGAGCATTGATTGTTGCACTTTTTTCTTCTATCCAACCATCACCTGTGAAGTACGCAGAGAGTAATGCTTTCCGAAAACTTTGTGGGGTTGCGATAAAAATTTTGGGGAGGGTTTTATTGGCTGCTCCTGTCGAAAATCTTGTTTTAAACCATGTTGCAACGCTGGATTGGTTGAGAATACACCCATTATCGAATATTGTTACATTTTTTTGGAAGATATTCTTAAAATCATTATAAACAATTTCTTTAACTTCTTCATCTGTATTTGTTATCCGTATCGATGTTTTTTCTATATTCCCTTCTGCTAGAAAAAATCCAATTATTCTACCAAATGCTTCATCAAACATAATTTTTTCTGGGAACCATGAAGTATCGTATTTTCTTCTGACCCAATTGCCCTTTGGCAGCGATGATAACTCTTTTTCATACTTCCTAAATGTCCCAGGAGTGACATTTGAAGATTCATATGCTTCCATTCTTGTGGTTTTTTCCGAATTTAGAAGAGAAATCATTGAACGTATTTCCTGCAGATTTACAATTTCACTTTCATCGAATGATTTACTTATATTTACATCTGCTTTAACATCAGATTCCTCTAAACATATATTTCTTGCAATTGGTAGGTACGAGTCTTTAGTCAAATCTGAAGCAGAAAATACTGCTAATTTTCCATTTTTTAATGAACTAAATGAGTGATCTGGAGTAGCAAGAATTTTGCGACCTGATCGAGTTCTGATTCTAACTAAACAGTTAGCTTTATGCCTACTAACTTCAATAATTTTTGATTTTTGAGTTTTTAATGTTTCAGGATGAATAGAATAAGTATAAACTTCATCAGTTATTGGAATTGAGAGAATTTCAGTTGTTTGCTTTCTAACAATTTTCTCGTTATATTGTTCCATTAATTCATCGATAAAATCACCAATTTTTTCACAATTCCAATGAATTTTTTCGCTTTGACGATAGCCAAGATATATCGTTTCAGAGCCATGAATACTTTTGCCCGTTCCGGGATCCCCTACAAACAAGATATGGATATCACCTCGACGTGCACTCTTATCTTCAAATTCTTTCCTTACACCACCAAAAAGAGCTAATGCTGAAGCCATTTTAAGGTGGTCCATTCCTAATATAGAGGGTGCTACTGATTTAGCGATAATTTCCTGTATATTGGGTTTGGCTGCATATCTTAGAATTTCTTTCTCTTCTTCAGCACTGATATTCAGATCTTCTCGTTCAGTGTTGCGACTTTCCACACTTAAGATTTTCAAATATGGTATGAAAAGAGTGGATTTTTTCCCACGGGAGCTATCATTCACGTACGTTTTGAAAATGCCGGTGATTTTTACACGATCACCTGGTCGTGCAACATCTACTAAATCATGTGTTAGAATTCCTTTTAGCGAATTTGGGACTCGTCCCGCTTGGAGTTCTTCAGGTAATTCTTGTATTTGGATACTTTGCCAATCAATAAATTTAGAATCTCTGGATGTGACAATAAAACCGGACTTATTCTTACAATTAGTACATTGTTTTGGGACAATAAGACTTGTTTCAATCTGGTCGACAATAATTTGCGTTTGACAAACAGGACATAAGAAATGTGCTTCAGTGATTTGAGGGATGATTTGTGAAGCCCGTATCAGTATTCCGTATATATAAACGAGTTTATCGATGTGTTCTGCTCGTAATTTCCGTAGATTCACTTCATTGGAAGCATTATTTGTGGTAATTCGAACAAAATATTCACCATCTTCTAATTTTCCCCCTTTGTAAAACCTTAATCGTTCCTTAAATGCTTCTACTGCTTGTTTGAGTGCTTCTTCTGGTTCTTCTCGTAATAGTTCTGCAAGTGGGGGATGATGGGCCATAATATGTTCATAGAGAACATAAATGTAGTTTTGCTTGCGTAATGCGGCACTTTGAATCTCATCTCGGTATTTGAAATGGTTTGGTGAATCTTCATAATTGTTGAAAAATTCTACAAACTCCGCTTTCGGATCTTGTGGGGGTTGACCGGCTTGAAGTACCATAGTTCTGTTCCCTG
>JAEOTN010000129.1 GCA_016839865.1 Promethearchaeota archaeon
AGTATATAAATATTCTTAGCCAGATGTTATAACTTTTTTAAATAATGTACTCAAAAATAAAGCATAAATAAATAAATTATTAAACAATAATTCAATTATTATTTTGGTAATATATTGGAAAAACAATGGATTTACAGAACTGAAAAGGTAAGTAGTAATGATTTGGCCCTTAGGTGTGAACTCACACATAACTACAAGAACGGTATAGAAAGTCTTGGACAGACACGGAAAAAAGTAAGAATCGAGAAGAAGATCACAGTTCATTCGCTCATACATAGCTTCGCCACCCACCTCTTGAAGAGTGGCCTGGATCTGTGGTACATCCAAGAACTGCCAGCACACAAAAGTAGCAAGACTACAGAGATATATACCCACTTGAGCAATAGGGATCTACCTAAAATAAAAAATCCACTAGATTCCATTCTGTCGAAAAAAGTGAGGAATAAAAAAGGTTAACTATCTGCCAAAAGTAGGCATATGCGAAAATAATTTCGGATGCAATCCCAAAATGGAACTATATGCGAAATTAAGTTTGGATACGAACGAGTTAAACAAAATTTCTAATTCTCCTTATCTGAACATCTACCATTGGGATTGGGCTTCGCTAAAACAGGGACAAGAAAAAAAAGCAATTGCTTTGCAAATGCTCATAACGGGATTTAAACGGCTTCACTTCGTCATGACCCAAATTTTCAATAACAGAAGAGAGGAGAGTTCCGTAAGAAACAAATAAATACATTTAATAATATGTGGGATTGAATGTGATAGAAATGCCTTCGAAAAATGTAACCTTGAATGTCGATGAAGAATTATACGATAAATACAGGAAGTTTTGCAAGAAAAAGGGTTGGATAATATCCAGGCAGTTCGAAATCATGATGGAAGAACAGATGGGAAAGGTAGGATGAAATGGCCGAAAAAGTGTTGAAAGCTGTCGATTTCTTCTGCGGTGCAGGGGGAATGACTTATGGTTTATCCCAAGCGGGGATAGTTGTACTGGCAGGTATTGACATTGATATTAGCTGTAGGAAAACCTATGAATTTAATAATCCCAACTCAAAATTTATACATGCTGATATTCACGATCTGACCGAAAAAGACCTTGCTAGACTAATCGGAATAAAAAGAAATGATGACTCTTTGATTTTCGTCGGATGTAGCCCATGCCAGTACTGGACAAAAATTTATACCAATAAGGAGAAATCGGAAGAAACTAAGAATCTTTTGAAAGAGTATCAACGTTTTGTATCGTATTTCAAACCGGGATATATAATAATAGAAAATGTTCCCGGGTTATATATGAAAAAAGATAAAAATGCACTTTCTCCCTTTTTACAATTTCTAAAGAATAATAACTATTCTTACGATCATGGACTAATTAATGCGAATCATTTCGGGGTACCTCAACATAGGATAAGATATCTACTTTTATCAACGAAACTCAACGATGATTTAATCTTACCCCAAAAAGAATGTGATGATAAATTAATCGTTAGAAATTTCATTGGAATTGCAAATGGATTTCCAGCTGTTGAAGCGGGTCACAAAGACGTGTCAGATTTTCGCCATACTGTTGCTTCTCTGTCGAAAAAAAACAAAAAAAGAATTCAAATTACGCCTCCAAATGGAGGAACTCGATTAAGTTGGAAAGACGAGCCAGAATTGCAGATAAATGCCTATCGTGGTGATGACACTATTTTTAAGGATGTTTACGGACGGATGTTTTGGAATAAACCGGCACCTACTATTACTACTAGATTCAACAGCTTCTCTAACGGCAGATTCGGACATCCAGAGGAGAATAGAGCAATATCTTTAAGGGAAGGTGCGACATTACAGAGCTTCCCGAAAACATATGTATTTACTGAAGAGAATATGGCTGTAACGGCTAGGCATATAGGCAATGCAGTCCCGCCCGAACTGGCTAAAAGGATCGGGTTAGAGCTAAGGGGGAATTGGGAGAATGCCATCATTTCGAGCTAAAGCACGGGCGATAGATTTACTCGGAAAAGGCCAGATTGCTGATCTGCCTACCGCAATTTGCGAACTATGGAAAAACGGATACGATGCCTATGCTGATAACCTTTCATGTGACTTTTATTTAAAAGGATACAAAGATTTGGAGTCTCCTATCTTTATATTATCCGATGATGGAACGGGTATGTCGAGAAAAGATATTGAAGAGAAGTGGATTGTTTTAGGAACGGATTCCAGAGTTAGAGGAATGGAACCTCTCAAAAAAGAAGAAAGACTTGGTAAACTGCCTAGGACACCTATGGGAGAAAAAGGAATAGGAAGGCTATCGGTTGCATATCTTGGCTCTCAAATGTTAATGCTTACAAAAAAGAAAAACGAAAAATGCTTAGTTCTATTTATGAATTGGGAAATTTTAGAGAATTTCAATCTTTACTTGGATGATGTCGATATTCCTATAAAAGAAATCACCTCTATTACCACAGTAAAAGATATCTTTAATGAAATAGTGAATGAATTTAAACAAAATCTAAAACAAGGAAATTGGGAAGAACACAAAACAACATATACTAAAATTTCAGAAGATTTGAGTGAAATTGAATTTCCAGATTTTCTAGTAGAGGAAAAGATGTCGAAATTTCTGAAAGCGGAGGAACACGGAACTATTTTTGTGATTTTCGATCCTCATGAACAATTAACTGAATTGGCACAGGGGGACAGAATAGATGTCCGAGATGATCCTGCTACTAACTATTTACGGTCGTCACTAAGTGGAATACATAATGCCTTCAAGGATGACCGATTATTTGAAACACGATTTTGGATTCATGATTCTGGTGGGATATATGACCTAATTGCTAAAGAGAATTTTTTTACTAGAGAAGATATTTACAATGCAGACCATTGGTTCAATGGAACTTTTGATGAGAGAGGTTTTTTTACTGGTGACATTCAAGTTTTCAATCAAATAATTCAGCATACCTTTCATCCAAGAAGACCACCGGGAGCCACACCTTATGGTCCATTTAAAATTGAATTCGGTTTTATGGAAGGAGATCCAAAAAATAGCAAACTTGCGAGAGAACAATGGGATGCAATTATGAAAAAGTGTGGTAAATTCGGTGGATTATACCTATATCGAGATAAATTTAGAGTTCTTCCTTATGGTCGAACTGAGTACGATTTTTTAAAATTTGAAGAGAGGAGATCCTTACAAGCTTCCTATTATCAATTCAGTCACCGTAGAATTTTTGGTTATATCGAAATCAGTAGAGATAATAATCCTCAAATGAAAGATAAGGCGGGCCGAGAGGGGTTCATTGTTAATCGTGCTTATAGAGAATTCCAGGAGGATTTAATTGCATTTTTTATCGATCTTTCCACGAGATATTTTAGAACTAGAACAACAGATGAAAAGGAAAAGGGAGAAACACCGACTTTACGTGAGGAACAAGTGGAGGCTATTAGGCAACGTAATGAAAGATTATTGAAAGCGGAAAAGAAAAGAAGTAAAATGACTAAAACTAGATTCAAAAAAGAATTAAAAGAAAATACCGAAAAAATCGGTTTGATTATGGAGAAAAGCAGAGATTTATTTGAAAAATTAAAAATTGAAAAATCGAAAGTTACGTTAATTTATAACGAAATTTCTTCCTTGATT
The DNA here is from genome assembly GCA_016839865.1 of Promethearchaeota archaeon. The sequence continues at coordinate 3,635 of JAEOTN010000129.1, forward strand.
TCCCAATTGGAAGAGAATAAAAGTAAATTAAAGAAAATGAAACTGGTCAGACCGAGAAGAATAACATTAACAGATAGTCAAACGAACAAATATAACACATATCGTGAAGAATACGAAGAAGGAATGGAATTCTTTTCGAACTGTGATAACTTAATCTCGGAAACACAAAAAATGTTAACTAAAGAAAATCTTAAGGAAGAATTCGAAAAAAGGTATGATGACCTGGAGGATAACATATCTTCTTCAATAAAGGAATACGAATCAAGGTTTAGTGGGATAATGGTGGCCTTAGATGGACAGATAAAGGAAGACATCCAAAAATTTGGTGATTTCTATGCGGAAAAAACCGGACATCTGGTATTAACAGGAAATGAAGAAAATGAGGAAATTGAAAAGAGAATTCGGATGCTAGAACAAATTCATGATGCTATAATGGACGAAATAGAAGAAAAATATGAGCCGTTTATAAAACATGTGGAAGGTCTCAGTTTTGGAATTGATGACGATTTACTAGTGGGATGGTATAAAGAAGAATATGAAAAAATAAACGAGAAGGTTGAGGCAATGCATGAGCTGGCTCAACTCGGTATGGCTATAGAAATTATCGATCATCAATTCAATGTTCTTTATGCAGAAATGTCGGCTACAATAGATTTCTTCAAACAATTCACCAAAGAAAAACCCGAGGTAGAGTACAATTACAAACAATTACGCCAAGCATTCGAACATTTGGAAACTAATCATCAACTTCTCACACCCCTGTATCGAACAATGAGAAGAGCGAAAACAGAAATCAAAGGTTCGGAAATAAAAGAGTATTTGAATAAATTCTTCGCTAGGAGGTTCGAACGACATCGTATCGAACTCACCACCGATCCTTCGTTCGATGAATACGTGTTTTACACTTACGAGTCTGTAATCAAACCAATATTTATCAATATAGTGAATAACGCGCTCTATTGGTTGATCCCTTCAAGTGACAGAAAGATACATATCACTTATGAAGATGATAAAGTTTTGATAATGAATTCTGGAGAAAAAATTGAACCTGCGGATTTGGACAAGATTTTCGAATTATTCTTTACCAGAAAACCTGGAGGTAGGGGAATCGGTTTATATTTAGCTAGAACTAATCTTCATACAATAGGATATGAAATATATGCTATTAATGATAAAAAGTTAAACAAATTGAATGGGGCTTGTTTTGTAATTAAAAAGATAAAAGGGGAGAAGAATGGAATTTGACGCAGTAGCCAAGAAAATAGTAGGCGATTCGATTTGCACTGCAATATGCATCGACAATGCTTTTGAGGAGCCCTACACCCATGTTGACCATCCATCCGACCCTAGTTTCAAGCTACCAAAAGAATTATATGAATCTTTCAAAAAACAAAACTGCGTACTCGATTTTTACAAATATGTCGATTTGGAAACTTGGGAAACAAATCAAGATTATATATTGAAAAATAAGGACTTATTAATCTTAGATTGGGAACTGATAGATGGAGACCCGAAATATAAAGATGCGTTGGAGATTCTCCTAAAGACTGTGAACTCAGACAGTCTAGCATTTGTATATATATATACTCATGAAATGAACCTTGATAGTGTTGCATTAAATATCTCTTCGTATTTTTCTCATAACTCTTTGAAAGAATTAAAAAGTAAATATGAAACCTTTGGTGATAATCTAGAAGATCTTCCAGAAGTCGACGATGCAAATATATTTCTTCAGAGAATAAAAGATAAATGTAAGGAAATCGTAGTAAATCCTAATAAGGCGCGAGATATCCGGAAGGAAATATCAGAATCTTTCGCGAAGTATCTAGACTCAGAAAATATTGGAATTTTTTGTGATAAGTTCTATACTCTCGGAAAACAGATATTCGAATGTGAAAATGAGAATGATTTTTTAATATTTCTGGGGCGATTTTTAAACAATGGTCTTTTTAGAGATGGAGTGACTTTGAATATCGATATATACCCCATCGAGGGTGAAAAATATACATACATAATCAATAACACCCTGGTAAAGATATCGACTAAAAAACTCACATCTACGGAAATGGCTGGGGGGGAAGTTGTTTCCCCCGATGAGGTCTATTCGGAATTTTCAAAAACTATTTGTAGGAGACCTCGGAATTTTCTCGCACTTCTCGGATTGGAAATGAAAAATCTTTATAGAGATAGCTCGTCAGTCATAGGTAAAGACATAAATGAAATCGATGAGTTAGCATTCTTTCACCATCAGGAGAGTCTAGAAACAGACGAGGAAGGCGAATTCTATACATTTCTGAAAAATATATGGAAAGACGAAGTTTCTTATTTCATTTTAGACCAAACGCCCCTTCTTTTTTTAGGTATGGATGATTACAAAATAAAAAATAAAATCAACCAAAATATTGAAGACTTTCGCCGAAATTCCAAGGTGTTCATCGAGAATCTCGCGAAATTAAATTACTATTATTCGATGTTAAGACCAACTGAATCCAAACATCGAAAAATTATATTCGGAGATGTTTTTTCAATAGTAAGCGATGATGAAGAATCTTACTTATTGTGCATAACACCTCATTGTGATTGTATCCAACCGAAAAAAATTAACAATTGTCTTTATTTTGTAAGTGGAAAAAAGATAAGGGCGAAAAGCGGATTGAAAAGGGGTGATTCTGGATTTATTTCCTATGTAAAAATAGATAAGGATATAAATTGTATTGATTGGAAAACAAGTCCTTTTACTCTTTTTATTTCGCTTGAAGAAAACGACATTACTAATTCCATAAAATCAGAACTCTCTGGAAAAAAAATATGTTTAAAATATCTCGGTTCTCAAAAAGAAAATTATACTCAAAGAATCGCCAATGAATCATTCAGTTGGGCAAGTCGAGTAGGAATAGATTTTGCTAAAATAGAAGAAGAGGAAGGAAATGGAAATGAAAAATGAACATGTCTAGTGTGTTGCACATTCCTTCTCATCAAGACATATAAGTATTGGTTTGGATGACTACGAATGACTATGTCGTTGGTCCGATAGGAAAGAATAAAATGTTGAGAGACAAAGGTGGAATATGAGTAAAATTCTGTTTAAGATAGGGAAACAGTACTCGAGAAACGATATTTACGATATATTAAAAGTACCAAAAGAGAAAAAAAGAGGAAATTGGGAAACTGGATATAACAGATATAATAAAGATTGGTTTATTTTTTCAAATATAGGAGTTCCCGGAAGAACTGGACACGATTATGAGAATCATTGGTCTGGGGATGAGTTTGTTTGGTGTGGAAAGGTCGGTTCAAAAATATCACATACTTCAATTCAATCAATGCTTGTTCCTAAAGGAGACATATATCTTTTTACCCGTGATTCTAATCAATCTCCGTTTACTTTCGAAGGTAAAGTAAGAGTGAAATCACATAAAGATAGTGTACCAGTAACTATTGTCTGGGAATTAATTGATGTTAATGAAAGAAATAAAGAACGTTTATCTGAAGAAATATGTAATGCGCAGTTATTAAGAGAGGGGACGAAGAAAAAAATTTATGTAAATCGATATGAACGTAATCCGCATGCACGTCGGTTATGTATTCAACATTATGGGTTAAATTGTACTGTTTGTGGATTTAATTTTGAAAAATTCTATGGAAAACGAGGGATAGATTACATTCATGTACATCACATCATTCCACTTTCAAAAATAAAGGAAGAATATAAATTAGACCCCATAAAAGATTTAAAGCCAGTCTGTGCGAATTGCCATGCAATAATTCATAGAACTCTAACACCCATGACTATTGATGAATTGAGAAGAACACTGATGGTGGGATAAAGATATCGGATATTTATTCAATAGAGAAACGTAGCGATATAATGTCGAAAATTCGACAAGAGGATACTAAACCAGAAATTATTGTCCGGAGATTTCTATTCTCTAAAGGATTTCGATATCGGAAGAACGATCTCCGCTACTTTGGAAAACCCGATATAGTACTTCCGAAATATAATACAATAGTATTTGTACACGGATGTTTTTGGCACGGCCACGAAGGATGTAAATCTTCAACATTACCCAAAACAAGGACAGATTTTTGGAGAAACAAGATAGAAGATAATATAATTCGTGACCAAAATAACATCCAAAAGCTAAAAGATCATGGTTGGAACGTTATTGTTATCTGGGAGTGTGAAATAAATAGCGAGAATAATCGTAAAAAACGACTTCAAAAACTTATTACTGAGATTAATATATTGGGAAAATAAAGAAATCTCGGATGTTAGGAACTCCCACTATTATTGAAAACTACGCCAAACCCCAGATATTCAGGAGAATCAGAAACTTCTCCGCTCCTCATTCACTTTGTTCGTTGCGGTGATCGATTCCGTTGCACTCTCGCCTTCGCCACAAATCGTTTAACAAATAGATATAAAGCTCCATACCTTGCAGGCCTCCCCCCAAATTACCTCTACTTTGAAAACGTTTATATTCAGCAACTTCGCATTACCCGATAGCCGTGAAGTGAAATCATGGACGTCGAGCGATTAAAGAGGAAGAGGGTATGATATGGAAAATCTTAATTGTATAAAACTCTCTGATAATGTTATCAGATGTGACAATGAATATTGGCATTATTATTATAGAATGGCAAAATCGGAACAAGAAATAACGGGTAAATATCTCTTTTTTTCCGACAGTAAAGACGAGCTAGAAAAAATTGTTATCAACGAATTGGAATTGTGTGGTTTCTTTCATGCTAAAATTAATACAGATGAGCATAAGAAAGGAAAAGAATATGTTTTGTGTTTATATTATGCTGATGACTCAAGAAAATTCGAGTTGGCTAATAAATATAAAAATACTCCTAATCTTAAGTATAGATATTGGAAAAATGACGAAGATACATTAAATAGAAAATACTCGAGAGAATTCTTGGACAAATTACCAACCGAAGAAAAGAAAAGGTGGACTCGAAGGAAGATATAATGAAAGAATTACACCACTCCTTTGCAGATCCAGAAATGTAGAGAGATGGATATCATCAAGAAGTAAAAGAATAACTAATTTATAATTTAAAGATGACTGAAGCAATATATTCTCATGGGAAAACAATTGGAAAATTCAAATATGAACATAAAGAATATGGTGAAAGCAAAGGTGAGAAAGAAGTCAATGTTAATTGGTAAATAATTAGATTCCTTAAGTAATACATGTTAGAAATTTCAGCTTAAATAATTAAGAAGGGAATGAATGATAGATCAAAAAACTGATTATTATGCATGCAAAATATGTAAAAAACCTAGAAATTGGTATAAAACAAATAGTGAAATAGGGATAGAACATATTAGATATTTTGACCCAATAGAATCAAATAAAAAAGATGCTAAATATTATTATGATATTCATCATAATATATGGCATAGGCCAGATAGAAGTTTTATACAATATCAGGCAAAATTATCTGTATCTAATGGGAAAATAAAAAAAACCGTAATAAATAAAAATGTGGATTTAAATCAACCCACTACGATAAATTAACTAATAGTTCTACCCATTTGTAATTCAATATCATCTAAAATATAAAATTCATTAGTCAAATCTAGCAAAAGGACCAATTTGTTTCTTAAAGACCAAACTCTGATTTGGGGGCATCTTTCCCATTTCCGTCAATAATTTTACAGCACAATCATATATGTCCTTTCGACGCTCCTCAGCTTCTCTATCCAATTTCTGCTCAATAAGATTCAATTTAGCCTTTAACTCATCATTCTCACCCTTTAATTCGTCAACTCTATCCTTCCTTACCAACTCAGAAGCATCAGGCAATCGAACCTTACTCCTGGCTAGATAATCCTTTAATCTCTCACCTACAGTTCCATAACTCCACCCATACCTATCAGCAAGAGCAATAAAATCACGGTTGTAAATCTCTAAGTAATAATGGATAGAAGAATGCCTTAATGTATACATATCAATCCCAAAACCAAACAAATCGTTGCATTTATAACTCAGATATTTTCTTGCATATTTGTATTTAATTTTGAACAATGGCTCATCCAAATTACCCTTCTTCTTATCCTTGTTCAATGCCAAATATTTATTAAGCCATTTTGTGCACAAAGGTATATCAACAACTCTCTTTTTTGAGTTTTTCTTAGGAAATTGACAGTAAATCCAGTACTTTTTCTTATCACTATCCCATTGAACATCTTTTATTCTTATGTTCCATAGTTCTTCAGGTCTAAAACCAGAATCAAAGCCAACCATTAATAAAGTTCCAAGATTCAGATTTGAGCTATCAGCAATCAATTCAGCTTGATCTAATGTGATAATCTCAGGTTCCTTTAATTTATCTTGGTCAATAAGGTAGGTAAAACCCATAAAAACCTGGTCAAAAGAAAATTGTCTACCATTTTCATCATATTGAGGTTTGTTTTTAGATTCATAATAAATCCATCGAAATAATTGTTTTAAATTTTTTATATAATCTTGTTTTGTAATTTCTGAATAGTTTGCCCTTTCATTTCCTGCATTTTTAAGTGTATTTTTATATTTAAATTCATTATCTATTAATTTTCTAATAACTTCTTGGCAATCTTGCCTTGTTACCTCTGAGAAAGGTTTGTTAAACCATGATTCACAAGTAATAAAGGTAGAAATAAGACGAAGTAATCTGCTTGCAGTAATTCGTGGATTGCTTTCTTTTTTATAACTTAAAAATTCAAGAATTAGCTCCTTATTTTTAGGTAAGATAACCATGGAATTCTTTAACTTTTTTAGTACAAACTCATACTTTTTTCCTGAATCATGAAGTTTAATTCGGGGGGATACCATTTTATCAATTGTTCAATGTAATTTTATATACTTTATATGTACACCATTTCCCTCAATTTGGACCGTTTTTGTCCGATGCGCCTGGCGAAATACAGACAAAAGTACTACCATTCAGGGGGAAACAGGATTTCCTCCTAATATTAAAAGATAATTAATCCATCAAAATTTAAAAACCTTTCG
>JAEOTN010000130.1 GCA_016839865.1 Promethearchaeota archaeon
AAGGATTAGCGATTCTCCGCATAATCCCTGGAGCCTTATCTATGTTGTTTCTGGCGATGATTTTAAACATGTTACTTCAGCCTACGAATGTTTTATTCCCAAACTATGTTCTTGTGGAACTTTCAAAAGAAGAACTAATCCTTGGTTATGTTTCGGCAGCATTTCCCGTAGGAATATTAGTGGGATCTCTTATCACATCATTCAAAAAGAAGTGGAAGAACCAAGCAAAATGGATTCTTGGTGGATTACTTTTGATATCTATTAGTTACAGTTTATTAGTACTACCGAAAATACTTCCGGATTCATACTTTTTCTTGATTTATGTTTTAAGTTTTCTCATGGCATTATTCCTTCCAATTGTGAATGTGATACTTATCACAATAATGCAAAAGATTATTCCTGTAGATAAATTTGGTAGAATCTCATCGCTAATGATGATATTTTCGAGCATTGCAACCCCTATTGGCATGATCGGCTCAGGTTTTCTTGCGGATGGATTAGCACCTATTTCAGGCCCCATGGGAGGAATAGGATTAACTTTTGTAATCTGCGGGATAGTTATGTTATTAGTAAGTATCTTAACGTACATATTCACTGATTGGCGGAAAATGGGAACTAATGGTCCATCAGATGATGTGGAAGAAAATTTAGAGGAAGAATCCACTTAACTTTTTTTTACTTGGTTAATTAAAGAATTATTTAACATTTCATAATCCGCTCATTCAATAATTTTTTCTCTTTCTCATAATTATGAAAAAAGGCGTAATCATTGCAATCTCTATTAGTGCAATATTGGTTATTGGAGGAGGAATCGCTTTTGGATATTTTCTTTTAAATCCACTCGGTGGAGCAAATGAAGATCTTACTCCCGGAACCATTCAGAAATCGGGTACATTTGTTGAGATAGATGGGAGTCATTACGGGAGTGGCACTGCTAATATCGTTGTAGTTGAGGTGGGAGCAAAAGAACTACAGTTTGTAAATGTCAATATTGCGAATGGTCCTGACCTTTACGTATATCTGTCGTATAAATCTACATTCTCCGGAACGGGTGATGATACCGGTATTTTTGTTGATTTAGGACTATTGCCATACAACTCAGGGAATTTCTCAATACCTATCCATTCTAGTACAGATACAAACAACTACAACTCTGTGTTGATTTGGTGTCTCCAGTTTTCGGTTGTATTTACTTACGCTACTTTAGCTTAAACACTCTTTTTATCTCTGTTATCTCTTTTATGATAGAATTTAAGGCTTCATTGGGAGAAAGACTGAACGACGGAGTTTGATTCAGTATGATATTGATATTGGATTTGGAATCAATCTTAGAATTCTCAACAATAGATTTCACAGAATGTGCGTCTTCCACATTTCGGATTTGAATTATGTGTATGTCTTCTGAGTGAGCTTGAATCCAAGATTGTAGATCATGCTTAGCTAAAACAGGAGATACTTTAATTTTAAGTGATGAACTATTTCGAATACTCTTGAGTATATGAAGGTTCAGTTTCATGTTCTCATTTCCATCAGGTACTAATGAAAAAGGTTCGAAAATAAAACCATACAATCCCGCAGTATAGGCAATTGATGAGAGATAACTCATCCCATCAATAAGAAACGAAATAAGATAGCCCATAAGCTTGGTATCAGTATGTTCATGGGTAACTAATCCACCGAAATACCCTCCAACAAAGGATGAGTTGGTATAGGCTGCAATATCAATTGCTTTTTCATACCATTGAACTGAATTTATCCTGTGTCCAAAATTAGGGTGCAATAGCATGTCGTCCTTGTATTTTGTCTCACCTGTCCTACAAGATACTAGATTAATTGGGTATATATCCCCCAATTCCAAAATTTCCTGCATGTATTCGGTTTTAGTAGGTTCTCTAAGCATAGGATCAAGAAGATCTAGAGATAATTCACATGAATCTAACTCAAATTTAGAATAAATTAACTCCATCCATTGCTTTGGTTGAGTCCATCTTCGAAGTGTAAATGATGTATTTATCCCAAGTTGAATCTTTACCATCTTATTCATAAATGAGGTATTACCAATTGAAAGAATTTTGTATTTTATAACCAGAATCTCCAAATTTACTACTGCGTATTGGTTTTTATGCGAATTTTAATCACAGGAGCTAATCGTGGTATCGGATTAGAATATACAAAACAATACCTTTCAAGAGGAGATGAAGTAGTAGCAACCTATAGGAATCCAAATAATACAGGAGATCTCTTGAAATTGAAAGAAGTACATGGAGATAAGTTGATTTTAGTTAAAATGGATGTCTCAGATGTATCCTCAATTAAAAAAGCTCATACCGAAGTAGCCGAGAAAATCACTAGTCTGGATTTGATTATCAATAATGCAGCAATCAATTCAGGTGATGAAAGTGGGAAAGAATTCAAGTTCGGCGACTTCCACAAGGAAAACATCCTACATGTCTTCAATATAAATATTGTAGGTCCACTTTTAGTGTCGGAACAATTTGTGGATTTCTTAGAAAAGGGAACTAGGTCAAAAATCATCAATATTTCTTCCGGAATGGGATGCATTGGAGAAAAAATAGGATATTCTTACTACTCTTACTCCATAAGCAAAGCTGCAATTAATATGGCATCAAAATTACTCTCAAATGATTTAGCTTCAAGGGGAATTGGGGTGTGGTCATTAGATCCGGGATGGAATCGAACTCGAATGGGAGGGCCTAATGCTACAAGTGACCCTAAGGATACAGTTGCTTCAATGCTGAAAGTTATTGATTCTAAATCAATTAAAGATTCAGGAAAATTTTTGGTTTGGGATGGATCTGAGAGTCCATGGTAATTCGTGAGATCAAAAAAGAAAATCCTAATAAGATCTCATCCATCCAAAATCTTGTATGAAGTTCCCTTTACTAAAAACCACACCCTTATGGAATGCATTTTCAGACTATGGAAGACAAATTTTCCAACCAAATGGAGTTTTTTACTGGTCTGGTCGTGCGAAAAAAGAAGCAAATATTATTGGAACTATTGGTGCAATCTTAGGCCCAGAAAATGAATTGGAGCAAGAAGGCACTGAAAACACGATTACATTTTATATCCCCATGATAAAAGACTTAATTCGATGTGATCCCCAGAATGTGGTTCCCTATACACCAATTACTGGTAATCCGGAATTACGGAATTTGTGGCAGGAATGGATTATCTTTAAGGGAAAGAACAGTGCCAATTTACCATCTGGACAAATAGATTTAACGGGGAAATTATCGTTACCTGTAATAATTCCAGGTTTAAGTTTTGGAATCTTCACAGGAACTCGGTTATTTATCAACCCAGAAGAGGAATTTATCGCACCTCAAAAGCATTGGGATAATTATGATGCAATAATTGAACGTCAATGTGGAGGGAAACTAGCCACTTTCAAAACTTTTACCGAAGAAGGTGCGAAATTAGTTTACAATATTGAAGGAATGAAAGAAAAAATCCTATCATCATTTACAACACAAGGTAAAGCTGTTGTATTAATGAATTTCCCCAGTAATCCCACAGGATATATGCCAAACACAGATACTATTGAAAAGATGAAGACATCATTAGTTGAATGTGTAAATAAACATGGTAAACCAATTGTTGTGATTTGTGATGATGCTTACGAAGGATATGTATACGATGAAACTGCTGCCAATGTTTCTGTTTTCTACGAATTAACCAACCTTCATGAATTGATAATACCTATCAAAATTGATGGTGCAACCAAAGAGATGCTTATGTATGGAGGAAGGATGGGGGCATTCACATTGGGATTGCATGATAATTGGTTTGAAACTGCTAGGAAGGATGAATTTTGTGTGGAGTTCCAAAATAAAGTTAAAGGTACAATACGCTCTACTATCTCAAATAGTAATACATATGCTCAAAATCTTGTTTTGAATATGCTTCAACAGGGATTTGGGACAGTCATGGAAAGTCGTAAAAAAGTTGTTGATATAATTAAAGAACGGTTTGATTTAATCAATCGATTACTTTCGGAATCGATGAAAGGAGCTAGGATGGACCCCAATGGAGGAGCATTCTTTATCTTGCTCAACATTGACAAGAAAGTAAAAGCTTCCGATTTTAATATTCATTTATTGAAAAATTACAAATCAGGCTTTATTCCTTTAGAAGATGAAAAAAATGGTGTAAATGCCCTACGAATTGCATTTAGTTCAATCCCTGTATCAAAAATACCAAGAGCGGTTGAAAATATAAAGGCAACTTTGAATGATTTGGGATTATAATATATCTCAAAATTGATTTGATAAATCTACAATGTAGATCTGGCAAACCACCAACTTAAAAACTTAACGCCTTTTCTATTCATTTTTTTCATTTTTATTCCTCATTGTTAAAGGACACTCATAAGGGAATATGACTCTTTTCCACTTGAAGCAAATAAATAAGAGTTCAGAGGATAATGGAAGTTTTAGCCGTACAATCAGTTTTAGATCAATCAGAAAAATATCAGGTTTTTGTTGGACATAAGGTAAACAAGTCAATATTTCGAGTTAAAGGAAAAAACATGGTGGAATTTGCCAAAGCTATAAGAGCACTTGATTCTAAATACACCAAAGTTCATGAGATAGATGGTAAACCTGATTATTCAGAAATCAAAGCTCATCCTTGTTATCCTAATTGTTTTGTAGTAGATCTTGCATGGGATGCGACAGGATGGAGATTTCCTCCAACTGAAGGAGAGACTGAAGGGAAGCTCCTAATCCCAGTTCCAAGCAAAATATTGCACACAGGACAGTCGTACGATTATTCGAATTCAGAAATTGATATCAAACACAAACAAAAACTATATTCTACAGGATATTGTAAGGAACTTTACATAAAAAACAACCGACTTTGGATAACTATCCATTTAGATACACGAACGAAAGAAGGTCAGCTTGTAGTTCAATCAGAAGTACAAATAGTCGTCCGAGAGGGAGGATTTATTTAATAAATTCTTTACTTTAGATGTTAAGTTTGTTACATCTATCTACAACCGTTTTTTGTGACTATAGTGAAATTTTCTTATTAAGTTCCGGAATTGATACAATTTTACTAGTTTTATGAAGGTTAGATAGAATGGGATTAACACCTGAAGAAGAAAAATTATCAGAAAAATACCAAAT
>JAEOTN010000131.1 GCA_016839865.1 Promethearchaeota archaeon
CCTACATTTTCAATAGTTAGATTATAAGTGTTTAGCATCCCTGGTGTCGAATTGTAATGGCCTAACTCCGCAGTTGCTAATAGAATAGGAGCTGGATCTGACACCGCAGGAACGGGATTAGAATCAATATAATAAGTATTGTGCCCTGTATAAGTGGAATATGCGACAATAGCAGGAGATTGCAGAATTGGTTCTAGATCTCTATCGTAAAAATGCAAATTAATCCGCTCGATTGATAGAATTTGAGCAGAATCAGTGTTGAAGGTCAATTTAAAAAAACTTTGGTAATCATTTGATGGATTTATATAATCCATTAAATTCGATGGAGTAGTGAAATTAATACTTGTATTGGTTGTGCTGTATAAGGACTTTGGAATAAGGTCATATGCCATACTTGTTGTGTTGTAGAATTCTAATGTAAATTGTGTATCCATAATGAGTTCTTGATTTGAACTAAAATTACATTCCAATCCAATTTGATCTAATGAATTTTGGAGGAAATCAATAATTGAAGTGTTCTCAAATGAGAAAAATACTTGAATAAGGTTGTCTTGACCGATTTGCTCAGAAGCGATATCCCAGCTTGTCCCATCTTCAGTCGTTGCATTTATGGGTTCACTTGGACCCACCGAGGTGCCGTATGAGAGATAAGGTTCCAAATTGTCTCCAGAGATGGTGAAATTAAAATCATGGAATCTTGTGTAATTATAAAAAGGCTCAATAGATAGATCACTCAAGGTATAGGTAATACTTTCACCCGGATCCAATTTCCAGTTGGCATTATTAAAAATACTGTTAGATTGATTGAATAATTCTGCAAAAATTTCTCGTTGTTCTTGTGTAACTCCTGATGAATTAAAATAATCGTCATGAACAGGATCTAAGATGTCCTCAGCAAACTCAGGTTTATAGAATGTAAGTTGTGTGAAATCGGTTATTTCAGGATAGAGATGATCATAAACACCCGATCCCAACGAATCTATGAAAATGAATCGAGGTTCTTCTTCTGGTATTAAGAATTCTTCAACAGTCATCCCATATTGCATATCAATGAAATCAGTAATTACATCAGGGATTGGAAGAAATGTTTGGTTAAGTACTGGGAATTCAATTTTACGACCCCATGCTGGAACTTCTCCAACATTTGTTACGTTAATATCAATTTCATAATCTCCTGTATCAAAAGATAAAAAACGGTAATCTTTTTCGATTCGCAAGACTGGTTCAGTTGAATTTACTGCATATTGAATAGAAAATTCACCTATGGGTTCTAATAAGCCTGTAGGTACTACAGGCAATCCGGTTAAGCTCAAAGTCGTAAGTAGGTTTAAAATATTCCCTACCGTTTCATGATCGTATAAATTTGTAACAATCCGATTTACCGCATCATCCGTTCGCCAAAAAGTCCTTAGAGAATAATTGGAAATTATGGAAATATCTAAATTTTGCCCTAGGAGAAATGCTGCTTCTACTATTGAATCTAAAATATAACTGGAAAAATTATTGTAAAGGGGTGTAAATGATAAAATATCCGAGGAATAGATTGAAACATCAATTTCAGAGAGTAAAGCTCCAACTAAGGAAATATATACTTTTTTACTTGGGCTAAGTAACCCTCTTTCTGAAGTATCGTAATTAAGAGCTTTGAATAAATCAAACTCATACTTATCTCCTGAGATGTGCTGTATACCTTCTTCGTTTCCTTCATATTGAAGTATGGTAGTTATAAATTTAGAATCTCCTTCAAGAAGTTGGGCGGTGTCAAATGCCGAGAATGCACCACTTGAAACATTTAATAAATCGAATACACCACCAAACAGGCCTGATATTTGTGATACATCCGCAAATGAAGTAGCTATGTAGTCAATCTCAAATTTCTTAAATTCATCTGGGAAATCAAAACCATCTGTAAGAGTATCTACTGAATCTAACATTAAAATATAAGAACTAATATGACTTTGTGTCAAGTATTCGTTGCTCAATAATCGATCAGCATCAATTGCACCCCAATATCCATCTTGAGGGGCATTACTGATCACTAAATCGAATAGATCACCCCAATTAGGATAAAATCCCATAAATGGATAAAAAGTATCTTCACTGAAACTTTCAAGCATAAATAATTGGATGTTAAAATTATTTTCAATGATGTCTAAAGCCCTACCAGCACGATCTGCAATAGTTTTTCCTGATCCAACCGCGGATTCATAATATAAAAATCCATAAAAACAGTCATAAGTGAGAAACTTCTCTGAACCAAATGCGCTTTCGCTAAAAGGGCTTGGAAACATTTGAGGGGTTATTCCATTTGAAGACGCAATTAAAACTGAGCATTCATGAAATGCAGGATCATTATAGTCAAATCCTTTCAAGATATTTGAATCATTTGTTATGTATCCTTGTTTTATAATTGATGTGTCTCCTGCTATGTAAGCGGATAGTTGTTCACTATACATTTCAGATCCTGCGACATCGGAGTCTTTTGGAGAATCTAACACAGTTTCGGTAGGTCCTGCAAATGAAATTAACGGGAAATTCTGGGAAAATATACTAAATACAATAAAACTGAAGAAAATACTCAGTTGAATTGTTTTCCGAATGGCTTTATTAATTGAATTTAGAGATTTCATCATTGAGTCTCCCGGAAAATTTCCATTAAGTTCTTTCTTTTAATGGGTCTAAGGATTCCCCACATCCCAATTAATAGTACGGATAGACTAATCCCAAATAAAATGAGAGTAGTCACTGATGGAAAACTCAATAATCGCGGTGATTGGGCGAAAATTGAGAGATTTTGAGATAACAACGCTGCGGTCAAAAAACCCACTATTGTACCAGTAGAACCGCTTGATAACAGAATAATAACGGATTCCACTGTAAATAACCTACTAACTCCATCTCTTTTTAGACCTAATGCACGTAAAATTCCTATTTCTCGTTTTCGTTCTAAAATACTGGAATAGGAGCTCGCAAAAAGACCGAACATGCAAATAATAACTGTTAAAGATAAAATTAACTGAAGAACGATTTGGACAGTGAGAAATCCTTCTTCTACTTCTCGGATCCAATTTTGAACGTCCCATACACGAAAATCCCAGTCTTCAGATAAAGTTTCATATATTGTCTCTTGTATAATACGAGTTTGATCGAGTTTATCTTCTCGAACACTCACAAAAATTCTCCAAACCCATGCAGGATCTGGAACTTCCATGTACTCAAGATATTTCTCATGAGATATTGCTACTCCATCAGCTCCACCAAAAATGGAACTGTCCTTAAACCGTTCTAATCCTGGTAGTTGAGTAGCAATCCCAACTATTTCGAATTCAGCATAAGAAGTTTCTTGACCACGATAGAATGTAAATCTGACTGTATCATGTAGATTAAGAGAAAGATCTTCACTAATAGCAGTTGAAATAATACATGTGTTATTTCCATTGAACAAAGCTGGAAAACTGCTCTTAATTGTACCCCTTTTCATTTGGATATATTCAGTGTAAACTGTATCGACATAATCCTCATCAATAGCATATAATCTAATATCTTCTGATTTCAGATTCATTATATCCCCAATATCGGCATCAAAATCTTCGTCTTCTTCTCCTTGTGTATATATGGACCTAAGTAACTCGGGATGTGCAAGAACTACGCTACTACGCTCTATCCCATCTATTTGCATTAATTCTTCTTGATAATCTGTAGTTATAGCACGAGAATGCCCGGATCGACGAACCACTATTGGAGATCCCATTTCGGTTCGTACCAAAGCTCCTACCTGGGCGGTTTGAATATTTACCATACTAGTTGCGAATAAGACAAATGAAAATGATAAACAAAACATCAATATTGTTGAGGAATTTCTCCTTTCGTGCCGAAAAATAGTTACTCTGATAATGGATATCAGCTTACGCGCAAATGGTCTTAAAGCATTGATCCAAAATCGTAATAAAATAGGCATTAATCCGATACCAGCCATAGTTAATCCAACTAGAAATGCAAGTAGAACTACAATCAGTACAGTTGATAACATTGTAAAGTTCAGTGTTATAATCAATCGTGGGAGGAAGAAGAAAATTAATCCACCATTAACCGCTAGGATTAATCCAATCGCAATAAGTCTGATATTGACACCTTCCTCTTTCACCAATTTGTATACAGATTCCTCGTGTCGATAAGGATTAATAGATTCCACAATTTGAAGTCTCATTACTTTTATTGCAGGAGACAAGGATACCAGTAAAGACACTCCGATTCCAATAGCATAGGACGTAAGGAGAGTCATAGGTCGTAATACGAAATTTATGGGTTCGTAAAGAATATCCGAGGGGATGTATCGAGAAGCTATAGGTAAACCGATATAGGAGACACCTATCCACGATAACAACACACCAATTGTGGTGCCGGCAACACAGATAATTAAACCTTGGACAATAACTAGTTTTAAATTGAAGTTTTTTCTGGCACCTAAAACGCGAAAAATACCAAACTCTCGTATTTTCTCTTCAACTGAAGTGGATAGAATTCCATTAATCAAAATTCCTGAGATGAGCATAGATATTAGACTGATGAAAATGAAAATGATTCTTGTACCAATCGATAAATATTGAGCATCATCCAAACTGGTCATTTTAGGTAAATCTACCCAGTAGCCATACCCTAACGCATTTTGAATTTTCGCACCTATAGCTTCAACAGCACGTTCTGAACCTTTTATATCTCTTATATCATAAAGATTCTCTGAGTTTTTAAACGTCATATGGAGATTATTAATCCGCCCTTCCATTCCTCCATAAGAATTATTGAAATATGTTGGGATAGTCTCGAGATCAACAATGACCACATCTTCCATATGGGCAGGAAATTTAAGGAGATGATCAAATACCGATAGGATAGTGAGTTCATGGAAGTGACGTATCCAATAACTGTCAGATGGGTCTCTTTCCCACCAGTATAATCTTAATGAATCGCCAACATAGATGTCCCATTCTTCTGCCATGCTGGTAGTTATTGCACAATAACCTTCTGGTATTCCGTGGGTCACGAAATCATATCCCGTATTTAGAAACCTACCAAATCCGATCTCTTCTTCGTAAGAAATATTCAGACCCACCATTTGGGTTCCACGCCAACCCCATTGCTGTGTATAAAAATAGTGCCAGTTTTCATATCTAGGAATGAAATTTTCTATCTGATCGGTTTCAGCTTCAATTTTCTCGATCATTTCATTATAACTAAAATTATATTCAGATCCATAAGTATTATCTGTGTATCCATCAAGCCAACGATAATAAACCGAAGCATCCATTCCTCCAGAATCTGTCGTGAGGTAATCTACATAAGATGAGGATACAGCATCAGTAAGGAATGAAACGGAAGTCAAAAGAAATATACTTACTGCAACACCTACCACACCTAAAATTGCCCGAAACTTTTGGGTTTTTAGATCTTTGAAAGCATATACAAATACATTCATGGTTTGTCTTCCAGTTTCTTTAACTTTTCAATTATTCATTATCTATGAATAGAATGCCTCTATCAAGTTTTCCTTTAATTTTATCTTCATCTATCATCTCTTGGATGATGTCATCAAAATGAAGGGGTAAATTTGCCATAACTTCCGCAGGTACTCCTGCACGTAATCGTTCAATGCTAACCTCTTCTCTTCCGTTGATGATTTTCAAAACTTTTTCTTTAACAATTTCTTTATTTTTCTGTTGATGCTCTAATCGAGTTTTCCGTTGTTCTGAAGTTTCTTTTAATCCTTCCGCTTTAAGTCCAGAAACAACTTTTCCATCCCGAAGATGTAGAACTCGATTACAATATTCTGATACAGCCCCATCATGAGTCGCTGTCACGAATGTTGCCCCTTTGCGATTAAGGTCTCTCAATAAATTAAGTATTTCAATCCCAGTTTTACTGTCTAAATCACCTGTAGGTTCATCTAAAATGACTATAGAGGGATCATTTGCAAATGCACGAGCAATTGCAACGCGCTGTTGTTCCCCACCAGATAATTCACTAGGAGTATGGTTAGCACGTTCATCTAACTTAACAAGACGCAATAATTCCATTGCTTTTCGAGTTTTACCTCGTCGACTTAACTTAGCTTGGAAATGAAGAGGAATCATTACATTTTCCAAAGCAGTTAAAAGGGGGAGAAGATTATAGAATTGGAATACATAACCAATATGGTCTCGCCTCAAGTCAGCAAGTTCATTATCATCAAGTTTAGCCATGTTAATTCCATCCAGGAAGATCTTACCCCGAGTCGGATAATCAAGGCCTCCAATGAGATTAAGAAGTGTTGTTTTTCCACTTCCTGATGGACCGTAAAGACCTACGAATTCTGCTTCCTTAATTTGAACACTCACTCCGCGAAGAGCTGCTACGGCTGTTTTTCCTAATAAATAAGTTTTATGTAGATTTTCAGCAATAATCTTGTAGGTTCGATCTATTTCTTCTTCTTCAATTGCCAGTTTTTTCGGTGCTTTTAAGACCATAGGGTTCCCACCTTTTTAATAACTGATATTTATATTTCACAGTAAAATAATTTGACGTAAGTGAGTGTCAAAATTACGTATAGGCAATATAGATTATTTTGCCTTTTTTTGCCTTTTTGCAAAATAAGAAGTTCAGATTTAATATAAAACTTCAGTTTTAATCTGGTAGAACTTAAGTAAAAAGGCGGATTAGAAAGAAAAAAGGTTAATTTGCAGTGCTTTTAATGGTTAAAGCGTTAACTTTCTTAGATAGATCGTTTAATGTACTATAATCTTGATCCAAAATTGCTTGTATGAATTTTAATTTAAAATTCTTTAATTTAGCACGTAAGGATTCTGAAACCATACTCAGTTGAATACCATCGAGTTTTCGGTATAATTCCTTATATGAATTCAAACTTTTCTCATCAACGTTAGTATCCATTTGTTTCAGGTATTCCACAGTAATTTTCTGTAAATCTTTAATGAAGTCCTGTGTATAGGAATCAAAGGGTGTAGCGTTACCAGTGTTCATAAATGTTTCCAGTTCTGAATGAAATCTAACACTAAATCTATCAAACATTTCAATAAATGAATCTTTTACTGCATCAGGATTGAAAAATGGTGATGTGAAAGTAGTCAATGTGAAGTTTTCAAAGTGAATTGAATGGACATTGATATTTTTTCCTTGGAGTTGGAATCCATTGAATCCTTGTATGTTAATTTCTCCTGAGAAACGGTATAAAGCATTGATAAACATCGGTACTAATTCAATATCAAAATCTGGATTATCCTCTGTAGCTAATACTTTTACAAGAGCTTTCTCACCATTTTCTACAAATATTAACGATCTCCCGTGTTCATCAGAAATGATCATTCCAAAGATTAATTTCTCAGACATTTGTGCAATATATTTCTTGCTATTGATTTTGGACAAGTTGAAGTCAAATCGCTCAAATGTGATATCTTCTACTGAAGGAAAAGCAAAATTCGGTAAATTCCTAGAATCGGAGACCTCTCGTTTATGTAGGAATTTCTTAACGAATTCTTGATAATAGGATTCTCCTTCGTCTGATAGGAAAAATACTTGATCTGATCCGTAATTTTTTGTTAGAATATATTTCTGTTCGGTAAGTCGGTTGAGTAGATTTGCTAAGTCGTGTTGATGCACATTCAATTGCCCTGCAAGTTCATGGAAATTACCAACTTTGATTTTCTTTAATTGATTCAATAATCCAGCTAAAGATCTGAACGTGTTGAAATTATAAGGTGTACTAATGATTTGTTTGGATTGAACATCATCTAAAATGTCCAAAACTACGTTTAATGTGTTCAAATAATGCTCATGCTTTATACTGGTGAAATACATTGACGTTCTTTCAACGAGCTTTTTGATTTTTTCTTTCAGGATTTTGAATTCTTTACTAGATAATAAGTCAATTTTGTGCCAAAGAATGTACATGCTTGCAGAAGTGCATTTCTCTTTACGAATTCTATGCATTTGATTAATGAGTTTCAAACATAATGCGAATTCTATTGTGGCATCAAGAGTAATCAAGATTAGATCAGTTTGTTGAAAAACGTCACTTTCTTGACCTAGCCAACGATTCAATTCTTGACCAGATAAGTCAAAAACTCCGATTTCTTCTTTTAATCGGTAGTTAAAAACTTCACTTCCACGAGTGGGCTCTAAAGGGTGGCTGAGTAAGTCAAAAGCAGATTCCCCTTCAAAAAATAGCCGACGTAATGTGCTCTTTCCTGATCCTGGGGGTCCTACAAAAACAATCTTCTTCGGCATGTCATTTTCCACCTTTTTTTTATGCTAATAGAAATGAATTATTTTTACGTGAGATGTCAATTAGTTTCTGAGTAACATCCTGGAATAAACTTTCAACATTATATCCTGTTCTGGAGGAAGTCTCAAAATATTTCGTTACATGGTAATCATGAATCCATTTTTTGATGTAATCAGAATCGATAGAAGCCCATGAGTTGTTTACTAAGTCTTTTTTATTACCAATCAGAAAGATTGGGATATCTTTGGCATGAGTACGCGCTCCTTCTAAAACTTCCATCCAATCTACCAAATGATAAAGGGATTTCATACGAGATAGATCAAAAGCCACCAGGATTATATCAGCACCCTTAGTATAGTCTTTTAATAAAAATCGGAAACGTGGTTCTCCTGCAAAATCCCATAGGAGCAATTTTAAATATACATCACAAAACCCATGTGCGAACTTAATATTCTTGACAAAAAAATCAGACCCAATGGTCATTTTAGTGTCTTCAGTAAATTTTCCAGTAGTGTATCTCATCAAAAGAGAAGTTTTTCCGATTCCTCCTTCTCCTAAAATAATGATCTTTTTGGAAATCACTAGGCACTTGTTACCACCAATATACGATAAATTTCCTAGGTCTTCCATTTTGATCAATCTCCATCAATATTTCTTAAATCAATAATGTCGGAAAAACGGTAAATATGATCACTATTGGAATTTTTTTGGAAAATAATTCAATTGTTTCTTTTTAGTCGATGTAAGATTTTGAATTTTTTATTGGAATATTTTGCCGAAATTTTCATGGAAATAAATTATAAGACTGTTAGAGATGTAATGGATCATATGAGTGGTTTGGTGAAAGGGAGGTTCTTACATGAAAGATAAGGATATACAAAACATAATCGAAGCTATCAGCTTTATCGAGGATCAACTCCAGAAAAACCAGAAAAAGTTAAGCAGCAAAGTGGGAGAACTCGAAAAAATGCTCAGTGCAATTAATTTACGTGTAGCTGAACTTGAAGAAAGTACCTATCAAAAAGTAAGTAAAAATCAAAATTAATCTCTTTCTAAGCTGATCCAGGATTTATTAACCCACCGCAATTTCTACAGGATTTTATTTCATTATACATTTTTTCTAAACAGGATTGATGGTAATAGGCACTACAGCTGCATTGGTATACTGTTTCTTCACCGGTCATAAAAATATTGCTACAGAACGAGCATACATCCTCAATATTTTCTACAATATTGTCCAGAACCTTGGTCATTTTGATAGGTTTCCCTGCAAATCCATCTTCATCCAATACTTTGATGGATTGACCACCAGTGATTTTCATTAATTGTTGGACGGAATGTGGAACTTTTAATAAGAAAAAGCAATTCGGGCAGCGAAAGACTGTTTTATCTTGAAATTCCGAGTTATCTCGATCCGACCACATGCTAGCGCAATGCATATGAATTGGTCTACTACATGAGGGGCAGAAACGACCACACGAATAAAAAGGATTGCTACATACGGGGCATGTATTTTGGTAACATATCTGGCATTTATGATCGACCTTCCCCATCATTTCTCGAATCTCACTAATACTGGGGCGGCGTAAATCGACAGCAATTTCAGCAACTAATCGTGGTAATTTACTTGCTTTATTCGGATCAAAATAATCAGTATCAGCTGATTGTTTTTTGCTTGCAAATCCCTCTGCTGCTCGATACAGGGCTTTAGCATTTGAAAAGAATCCATACTCTGAGTTTGTTGCATTAGCAATTTGTCTATATGGATTTAATGAGCGATCCATTTCGAGAAGCCCAAGTTGGCAGATGTCAATATAAACTCCAAGACCTTGTGCTGCTTTAATTATCTTCTGCATTCGTGCGGGTTCAATATCAGGCTTAGATGCATCTGTAAAAATGATAATACGCTGATTTGCACCACCAAGATGACGAATTTTTTTAACTAGCATCTGAAGAGCAAATGCAATTCCATCTACAACATTTGCGGTACCGGATATTTCCAATTTATTCAACTGACTTGCCAAAAAATCTGAATTGTTTGAAAAATCCGCCAATTTGATAATGCGAGTTCCAATTGCAGCAATAGCAATCGAATCTTTGGGATCTTTTCGAATTTTGTTTTCAATAAAAAGTTTCACCAATTTTTGAATAGTTCTAAGTCGATTTGGCTTAAAATCCGTACGAATCATCGATCGAGAACAATCCCAGAGAATTACAGTATCTTCTAATGCGATGGAACTCATGTTTAGTTCAATTCTTTGAATGTATTGAGAAAAAAATGAGAAAAAAATCTCATCCTTTTTGCATATTTTATTTAATGGGAATTGAAGTTTTTATATGCTATCCCTCTTATTACTCCAGCCAATAGCAATGCTGTTCCCAACATTACTAAAGCACCATAAAGGGCAGATCCACCCAATAATGCTCCGACATAAAAACCAACAATTATTGGGAGAAAATTCACAATATAAATAATAATGATCCCCAGAGCTATTTTCCAGAATTTGTGTTTCACATTAAGCATCTGTATAGTGTATTTATTTCGCATTTTACCAAAGAAGCGCGAATATAACACTAATGATAATTCTGTGCCATAGAAATATATCACAAAAAAGCTTACAGTTATCAAAATTGCAGGAGTTAACGGATTAAAAACAAGTGGAAATCTTCCTATCAAAGAGAAAATAATCAAGATCAAACTTGGTGCAAGCGCAGATGCTGCTAATGAAAGGAACATAATTCTTCTTTTAACACGATATATATCTCGCATATTAGAAGGCAAAATGTATAATAATCCTCCGGTCTCGCTTTCAGGGGCAGTAACACACATAATTGCAAAGGATATCGTCATTCCTGAATAAGCAAATGCAAACATTCCAACACTGAAAAATTCTGCATAACCACCCCCGCTAATCATAAATATTTGTATAAGCAACACTAATGGCATCAATATGGGAAATATGAATTGAAGTGTTGAGGAAAAATTTCGAAATATAAATGTCACATCTTTCTTGAAAATTGCTTTTGTTGGTTTGTGAAGGTCCAATTTGATAGTTACTTCTTCAGGAGATTTTTGCTTTGATTCATATACTTCCTCTTTAACAAGAGATGACAAAATCTTCATAGATCGGCGAAACAATAAATAAGCTGCACCAGTAACGAGTAAAAAACCAGCTACAGCTACCCAAATGTATAGCGTTGGAATTAAATGCCATCCAACCGTCAAACCCATCAAAAAGATTGAATAGAGATGTGTTAATCCAAATGGATAAATAACTAAATTTGTGATGATATTGACTGTTTGTGAATTAACATCAAATCCTGCTTGCACAACTGGAAACAGCAATGAAATTGCCAAACTTGCTCCTAAACTTACAATAGAATACATTAACGTTACAAGGATTTGTAATACTGTTCGAAATTTCGATCCACCTGTTGGTTTGTACACTTTTTTTGCAATATAGAGAGAGACAGAGATCATTAGGGAAAACAAGAAGACCACATTCACGAAGGAAATAACTGCCGAAACTAATACAAACAAAACTATTTCTATCCATGTACCTCCAAATACGAATATTCCCAATCCAGAAGCTACAGGTAATCCAATTAGCATAGTAACTAATTGCCAATTGATTAATCGGAAATAGGTCAGATAAGCAGTTAGTTTAATTTTCTTTCGGGGTATCGGTAATGTATGCAAATATTTGAAAGCAGATGAAGAAAAGAATCCAATCAGACTTATTAGACCATAAGTGAAGATAAACATAAATTGGAATACTAAGACCATTGCATTGGAGAATGAAATATCAAAAATTGAACTTTCAATAGAACTTGGATCTATAGCCTCCATTGAGCTCACTGTTAATGTATATACGAATAATGCAAATATTGATGAAATGACTTTCATCATGACTGCAGTGGAGTATAAATATCGCTGGTTGTCCCGTATCCGTTCTTTTAACCGATCCAAACCTGATCCTGAGGTTGCTATTGATCCTTCTAGGAAAACTTCTCGATGTAATACCTTTGATAATTTCCATGCATTAAGAGGAACTTTGACATCTTGTGGAGTGCGCATTTTTTGTAAACTCATTTCAGTGTCCCTTGCAGTTTTTTCAAAATATGTTGCACTGAAGCATCCTCTTCAGTTATTTTAAGGAAAACATCCTCCAAAGATGCACCAGCTTCTTGAACCACTTCACGGAGTTCTTCTAGTGTTCCTTCAGCTACAATCTTACCATTATTGATGATTCCGATTCGATCTACTAAATCTTCTGCTACTTCCATTATGTGTGTGGATAATAAAACTCCCCCACCATTGGATACATGAATTCTCAGTATATCTTTCAAAACCCTGCTCATTTTTGCGTCTAATCCTGCTAAGGGTTCATCCATTATCAATAGCTCAGGATCGTGAATTAATGCTGCAATAATTTGCATTTTCTGTCTATTTCCCTTAGAAAGTGTGATAATGGGGCTATCATAATACTGCATTGCACCCATCGATTCCATTAAGTTGGTAAGAACTCTATATGCCTCATTTGGATCCAACTGACGAACTGAAATGATGAAATTAAATAATTCTCGAGGAGATAAACTTTTGTACAGAAGTGGTTCTTCACTCACGTAACCGATTTGCGCTTTAACACTATTTTCATTATTCCCAATGAAGGGATTTACGCCCAATAATTCGATTTCCCCATGGTCAGGATCAAGTAATCCAATAATATTTTTTATCGCAGTAGTCTTTCCAGCACCATTAGGTCCTAAAAGACCATAAATTTCTCCTTTTCTCACGGTAAAGGAGATTCCGTCGACTGCCTTAACGGTATCGAAGTGTTTAACTAAATTATTAACATACAACACTTTATTATTGCTTTCGTGACTCATCTTTTTTTTAATCCTTAAATGTCTGGTTAAGTATTCTTATTGAAGTTAAATTATAACTATTTTTGAAATGTTTTTGATGTTTTTGTGATTCGATGCGAAATCGCTGAAATAAATCTATAGCATAAATACACATCGATAGGTGTCAAGCTGATTTGACATGTAAAGTATACTTGACACATCTATATAAATGTATTGATCCAGTTTTATTTCATTTCTTGAGATTATCTCAAACAGATAAATAGGATATCTATCAGGTAAAAAGATGATGAGCAAGTGATCACAAAGTGACGAATGAGATGTTATTATGGGAAACGAAAAAGGAGCTGCATTAGGTATTA
>JAEOTN010000132.1 GCA_016839865.1 Promethearchaeota archaeon
AGTGATTTGCAGAGAATGTGGTTCTTTGGAAAGAAAGAAGATGTTCCAGAGGAGTTAAAACATGCATTTGAAACGATTGTAAATGGTATTCAACTGGGCGCTGATGCTATTAAACCTGGAGTAATAGGTTACGAAGTCGATAAAATAGTTAGAGAATACCAAATTTCTCGTGGATATGATGAATTTATACACGGATTGGGTCACCAAGTAGGACGTATGGCTCATGATGGAGGCGGAGGTTTATTTCCAAGATGGGAAAGATACGGGGAAGGACCGGAAATAGAGTTAGAAGTAGGACAAGTCTTCACCATTGAGCCCAGTCTCAAAACTAAAAATCACGGAAATGTCGCATTAGAAGAGATGGTTGTTGTGACAGAAGACGGATGTGAGTTTCTTGTACCACCCGTGAAGGATTTTATTTATATCGAGTGATGTTGCTTCATTCGTCAATTTGTATATAATTTCCGATATTTACCCTTTTGTTGAGAAAATAATATTTTATTTCTTCTGAATTTGAATCAGAAATTGACCAGTAGATAGAAATAGATGAAAAATCATAATTCTGATGGAATAAATGCATTGGAGTTGGAAAATAAGATTTGGCATTACCAGTTTTCATTTGGATTTGTGCTCTGTATATGATAGGGCGTAATATTCCTTCTCTATTCCTCAAAATCAGGGATCTCGTCAATTCTGAGAGACGTAAACAATGGATTGAAAGTTCTAGCAAACTTTTTACGGTTGTTGTACTAATTTTAACAGCAATTGCAGGATTAGTGTCTGGAATTGCATTGCTTTTTCAAAATGTAATCTTTGGATATTATCTATTCATTATAGTTTCAGGAATGATGATTTACAGCTATTTTGTCTATGCGGGAACTTGTTTGGAAGAAAAGAAAAGGTTTTTATTTGGATTGTGTTTATGTGTTATTATATTTACATCAATACTAGCGGGATTAATGAGTTTCTACCTAGCAACGGGAGTAATAGATTGATAGTATTAAGAAATGACATTTTAATCATTAGCGGAACTTATACTCAATCATTAACCCATGGAAAGACAGTGGTCTATTTGACTAAACAATAGTCTATCAAATTTTTCCTCAATTTCATGTCGAAAGGATTTCCATTCATCTTCAGATTTTTGAAATCCTTCTTTCATCTGATCATTTAGTATACGTTGACTATACTCAAATCCTTCAATAACATTCCCTTGAACTACACCAAAAATAAAATAGGTAAACTGAAGAGGGTCTTCGATTACGATGTCTCCGTTCTCTTTAGCTTTGTCGATTAATTGAACTACTTTATTGAGAGTTTTTTTCTCTTCGAAATTTTCTTCAAAAATTCCAACAGCTGGGGCGTCATTTTCTTTTTCTACTTTAGGTGGAGGGGGAGCTTGAGTAAAAAACATCATTTTATGCCTTGGATAATTGGCTCTAGAGAACTTTACAAAATTCTTTATTATCGCTTTTAAAAGTCCAATAGCATTTTCTCCGCTGTTTTGAATGATATTGCTAATTATTTCATCCAAATCATTAAAATGTCTTTGAGTAATTGCGTACCAAAGATCACGTTTACTATCAACATATGCATAAAGATTTCCGACAGTCATTCCACATGTTCTAGCTAGTTTTCGCATTGAAAAATCCCGAGCTTCCTTACTTGTAAATAAATCTGTCCCATTATGAATAATGAGTTCCATAGTATCATGTTTCTTTTTCTCAGAACGAGATCGTGTATTATCAATCCAGACTAACTGTTCTTCGTCAATGATTTTTAATTCATGAAATTTGTATGTTTTGCTTGCAAAGAAATTATGGGAAATCTCTTCAAGATTTATCTCGGTATTTGAATTGGTGACTTTAGCTTTCTTTTTGTCGACATATATTGTAATGTATGGAGAATCACGCTGTTTTTTCTCAATGTCATAAGGTCCGTAGACTTTTACAATTTTTTCAGTCAAATTCAACACGAATAGATCTTGATGTTAAATAATAATACTCTAGAAATATGGGTGAAAAATAAGATTATAGATTTCAATCTAGCCTGTGTTTCTTCTTCTGTTCAGAAATGAATTCTCTTAGCTTGGTTAGAACTAGGACATTTTCAAACTTATTTTCGTCATATGAAGCGGTATCTAAGTCTCGTTCCACGATTTCAAAGAGTCTTTTGAATAATTCTTCATTATCAATAGCTCTACCATGAGCTCCTTTAACAAGAGACTGTTTTTCTTTAAGATATTTGATAGTTTTTGCGAATTTTGCTTGCATACCCCCCCTACCAGCTGGAGCTTCATATATTATTCGTTGTAATTCCTCGATGAAGTGATCGTAGTCATCAGCTTCAAAACGATTATCAGGGGATAGTGGATCAAAACCAGACATGTGTATAACAGTATTGTAAATGAAGAAAATAAATCTGATTATGAATGAAGGGTCCATTTCATGGGAAATTTGGGAAAAACCAATAGCATGTTGAATAGAAAAATATCAAGACTAAAGCATTGAGAACTGCAATTCCCGCAATATTTCTACGCAAATGATAATAAACTCCATAAGTGAAACTACTGACCAACTGTACAATACATAAGGCTAATGTATTAAACGTAAACGGAACTGCTATGAATACAAACATATTGAATAAAAAATGAACTAGTCCAATAAATAGAACCTTCCACCTTAGTTTGATAGTATCTTGCTCTTGCAATGTTAGTTCTTTGTGAGTCCTCTTCAGGATTTTTTCATCTAAGAATTTTCGCGTTGCTTTTGAGGATTTTGATAATGGATCTAATAGTGAATCAGGAAAAAGAGGTATCCACATTTTCCATAATACTATACTACTTATTCCCACCCACAATGTGATAAAAATCGATGCATACAATACATTGATTGCATAATGAGGATAAATTACGAAGGAGTGGAATCCAAGTGTATACACAATAAAAATCCCTAACAATAGTATTGCAAATCCACTCCCAAAGAGTATTCCTTTATAGTCTACTTTGAACTTAAGTTTCGTAGTTAGTATCGAAAAGATCAGGACTAATCCCAAGAATAATGATGGAATTAGATAAATCAAATTCATCTTATATCTACTAAAACTGCTGTTTATTAATTGAGCAGTCCCCAATCCTATGAATATTAACAATGGTACTCCTAAAAATGGGATTAATTTTTTAACGACAGGTCTTTTTTCAAGATTATATTTCTCTAAAAATCGTTTTCCCAGTGAATTTAATTCAATGGGACTATTTTTTTCTTCACCACCCAATCTCCCAAAATAGTGAATTCCACTAAATGCACTACCAAACAATCCAATTATCGTCAGAATTAAAGACATTGTAAATACTTGTGATCGATAGAAATATTCATCAGTGATTTCGTCTGTAGGCAATCCCAGTGAATTTTCGATCCAGTTTATTGTAGTCCTCATAACGCAATCCCACATCAAACCATGAGGATATTCCTTCATACGACTGAGTGGTTGATATTCGCATGTACTGTCGTTTAAGATTAAAAGTTCACACTGCGTCTTATTATGAATCGCATACGCATGCGAAACATTTACAATTGGGTCGTCCACGTGATGTATAGCTAATAGATTTTGGGGATTGGTAGGAGTTAAGTGACTATATGGTGCAGTTTCATTAAATTCCTCAATTAACGTTTGATTAGATACATCAAGATCGGGATTAAATAGGGTAAAAATATCAGAAAATCTCTCAATTAATTCCACTGAATAATACACTGGGCTTGCCCAGGTAACTGATGCCATTATTCGAGTATCGTTTAATCCGAGGGTTGTCAATCCTCCAGCACTATGTCCTACCACAGCTAAGCGAGAAGTATTAGCTACATCGTCTAGATAATCGAATACATACTCAATCGCATCTTTACCATCCTGATAAGCTTTAGGACCAAACACTCCATCTGCTTCTCCATGTCCATGTAAATCTACAGAAAGAACAATAAATCCGCGCCTACAAAACTCCATCGGAACTCGAGCGTCCAAATCTTTTTGCATTTCAAGACCATGAATGTATACTACTATGGGTGGAGAGGAATATGAGGAATATTTTGGATAATACACATTACCAACGATGGGTTGGTCATTGTCAGGATATTTTGCTGTAAATCTATCAACTTTCGCATAAGATGTATGAAAAGTTACTGCTGAAATGATAATTCCAGAAACCATCAAAAGAATTGGTAGTATATATAAAACGTGAACGATATTCGCCCAAACTTTTCTCATATAAATTGGGAATTGTTTAACCAATTATTAAGAATTACGCTCGGATTTTTACGCTCAACAAAAAAATAAGTAAGAATTTATAATGAAGCTAAAATTTGGTAGAAATTATACTCTTGTTTCGACTTTCCATTTCGTCTAACAGGATTAGCTCCATTAAACAATTCGTTAAATTTATTCGAAAACACTTCAACTATCTCTTTTGGACTAGATATAAAACACCCGATTAAATTATCTCCAGAAGGATCGAAACTGGGTTGGATGAGCACGGATTGGTCTTTTAGAACGAAATTACTAAATTGTTTCTTTGTATGTCGCAAATCAAAATTCAGATTAGAATTTAGAAGATCTCCAAGGGATGGAATTAATTCTTTATGATTTTCAAACAAATCATCTATTTGTTTCAAGTAATCGTCGCTGACCAATATTTTAAACTTATTATTCTTAATTATACGAGAAATGTTCTCGTTAAATTCGTCAGAAAACTTCTTTATCGCGTCAAAAGTTCGATTGTAATCATATTTATAGAAAATTCCATGTGCAATCCAAGATTCTTCCACTGAAATAAGCGTAAAGAATTCACTCTCTAAATCCAAATCTGGTGTTACAAATGATACGAATTCTACTGGAACTTGCGGAGTTTTGACTAATTTATAAGCTTTGAACATTTTCTCCATAGATTCATGACAATATTTAATTTTTGAGGAAGCATCCACTTGGATTTTGTTAATCTTTGTTTGGATCAGTTTTTCCCAAGAATCTAAAGGATCCATCAACTGGATTTTCATGGGGCGATAGTAAATCTGAATCAATCCCAATTCCTTTAAGACGGAGTTAATTTTGTAAATTCGCTTGTCTTTTAAATCTAGGGCTTCTACTAAGATATTCAAATCTTCAACTATGGGATTTTTGAGTAAAAAATCATAGACTTGCTCAATACCTTTTTCTACAATATTTATTGATTCGAACAAGTCAATTAGGGAGGAAAATGGCAGGTTCTCGTGCTCCATTTATTATTCCTCTCCTATGATGATCGGGGGTTTTGTATCAGGGTTTTTGTCTTCCTGCTCAAGTTTACGCATTCTGGCTACCATAAGACGGGCAATTGTTTCAAAGGTACTATCAATATTGATTCCCGTTTTTGCGGAAGTTTCTGCAAAACCTGTGAATCCCGATCGTTTAGCAACTTCAATTCCATGTTCGGTTGAGATTGAACGTTTGTCTACTAAATCAATTTTATTTCCCACAAGCATGATAGGGACATCTCTTCCACAACGTTCTTTCACAATGTACGTCCAACTGTGGTGGGAATTTAATGTGGAAGGTCTTGTAACATCGTACATGAAAATACAACCATGACTACCAAGACAAAGAGTTGGAACCATGATACGGAACCGATCTTCTCCTCCAAAGTCCCAAATCTGTAATTTAACACTTTTACCTTCTATCATGATTTCTTGTTTAATGAAGAATTGTATTCCCACCGTTAAGCGAATGTCTGGTGTGAACACATTTTCGATGTAATGCTTGGATAGCGAGGTTTTCCCAACTGCAGCATCTCCCAGCATCAATATCTTAAAGATATAATCGGGTTCCGTGTTTGTCATGCTTGTTTATCTCTTTACGAGTATCCTAAATAATCCTAATATATTTTAAAGATGTTTCTTCCTTAATATGCTGTTGTGAATACGAATATCATCCATAATGGGAGGAAGCGAATCTTTATATCAGCGATTCCCCATAAAAAAAGCAGAGAGTTTGTTACTATTAACTCGCAAGGAGTCAAAAAAAGATGATAACATGGATATTAGCAATTTTCCTACTGATTTGGATATTTGTCCAGCGATTGCTGAAGAAAAAGAAAATCGTGGGAGTTCCTCTAGGACTTCCTGAAGGAACGGTACGTGCATGTATTGCCTTATTAATTGTAACTTTTCCCTTGAACCAATTAATAATGAGCCAATTAAATGCATCACTCTTCCCCATAACAATTCAAGAATGGTTTGTAAATACACTCTTCGTAGTAGTAGCGTTTTATTTTGAAGCACGTGCTTATGAGAAATCTATTCGACAATTACTGAAAGAAGTAAAAGATCCTGCAAGATACAAAAAGTCAAAGGATGAAATGCCTCTATATTGGCCTAGATTCACTGTTCGGATTACAATTTTCACTTTCTTAATCCTAACTGCGGTGTTAGTTGGAGCGGGGATATTCTCTGAAACTCTAGATTTTTCCAGCACATCTTCCATATTAACTGAATTAATTTTCATTGTGTTCTTCTTTATCATAGGTCTTCTCATTAGGAGACTCCATCAACGTCAGTTAAAGAGAAAAATTCGTCGGAGATTAGGTAAACATGATGGTTCTCATGAGGAATTGATTGAAGTATTGGAGGAAAAAGAACGAAAAAGTGGTAGAATAACTGAGACCTTTCTTGCATTCATTATGCTTGGTATATTGTTAAGTGTACTGATTTTCTATACAATAGACTGGAACTATGATCTATTCCTGATTCCTCTAATTAATATTCAAGTTAGCGTTAGAATGGGAATGGTATTACTGCTTAACGTTTACTTTGGTTACCGTCAGTAATTCTTTTTTTTTTATTTATTTTGTAGAATTATCTTCAATTCCTTATTTTGAGTCTTGAGATCTTCGATGAGCTTATGTTGATTTTCAATTTTCTGCTGTAAATCCGTAATTACTTGTCCGGGTTCACTAGTAGTAGATCCTTCTTCAAATTGTTGGGTCCCCTTCATTCGTGCATTTTCATCTTCCAATTGTTTTACACGGTCTGCAAGTGCCCCAAATACATATAATTTGTCTTCTAGTGCCTTGATTTGCATCTTCAGCTTCTTTTGGGCGTTAAATTCATGCACTTCTCCTTCAGTGATTTGAACGCCATTCTCATTCAGCATTTCAAATCTAATATTTAGATCCCTAACAAACTCCTCTTGTTCCTTCAATTTTGCATCCTTTTGAGCTAATGTCTGTTCAACAAGTTTCTTCTGTTCATTCAGATCAGAGAGGTCTTCTTCTAGTTTTTCTATTCTAACAGTAAGCTGAATATTTTCATTCTTCTTTTCCTCTAATAATTCTTTTAATTCACCAATTACACTTGTGCGAGGAGCGGCGCCCATTTTATCTTTCCACATTGAAGTAAAGTCTCTTTTTTCACTCATGACTCGAACCTATTCTCATCTGTTTAGCAGAAAACAGAATGCATTACCTTAAAGCGTTCCCGTTATTATTGAGAACTGATGAACACCTCCTTCGATATTGTCTTCATAGGACACTTTGCTCGGGATACGATAATCTCGCCCAATGGTGATATCTCAAATTCCATTGGAGGAGGAGTAACTTTTGGGACTCTTGCAGCACATAAATTTAATGTAGATCAAAATATTGGAGTTTTCAGTGAAATTGGTAAAGATTTTGATCCATCTTGGTTAGAAATTTTTGATTCCAAGATAAATCTAGAAGGAATTAGACAGAATTCTGATAAATCCACTCACTTTAAAATTCAATACTTTCCCGAAGGAGGGCGAAAATTAACATTAGAGTCACAAGCTTCACCTTTGGAATTTAAAAACATACCAAAACCCATGTTAAATTCTCGGAGTTATATGATCTCATCTATTGCTAATGAAATTAGTTATGATTTTGTGAAGGACTTATTAGAATCAACTTCTGGATGGATTGGAGTTGATATTCAAGGTTTTATCCGTAATTTTCTTAAAAATGGGGCAATCAATCCAGAACCACTTCAACGATTAATAAAAGGAACACACAAAATTTTAGAGTTGTGTGGTGACCGATTGATCTTGAAAGCTTCGGATGATGAAATTAATTACATTGCTCAGTCCCATGATGTAATTGAAAGTACAAAGAAAATTGCCAAATTAGGTAATTTCATTGTATGTACAACGCTAGGACCAAATGGATCTCTAATCAAGTATGGAGATGAAAAAATGATTCATATTCCAGCGTTTCAGCCTGAAAAAGGAGTTGTGGATGAAACAGGAGCTGGGGATTGTTATCTCTCAGTATTTTTATCAGAATTTATAAAATCGGATTTTTCTTGGGAGGAAATTAAGAGATGTGGATATATTGCGAGCTGTGCGGCTTCCTTCTTAATTGAGGAAAATGGTCCAAATTGCTTTGGAACAAAGGATGAAATTCAACAAAGATTGAAACAAATGAACATAATTCCATCTGAATATCATGAGAGAGTAAAATATAACTTCTGTTAACACCATCATAGGGTAATGCACTCCAACGTCCATTATTCTGCGGGTGTTATAATTGCTACCTTAGCTCACAGATTCTTTGATTTACCATGGTATTTCTTTCTTTTAATAGTGTTTTCTGCAGCAATTCCTGATGTTGATATATTTTTAAAAAATTGGGCAATAGAGAACAATCATCGGAATTTCTTCACACATACAATTTATCCAGGACTGATTTTACTTGGAATTGGGATTACTCTGGCATTGTTGTTTGATTTTCATGTGATTTGGTTATGTGGAGTTTCATTATCTAGTCACATTTTTATGGATTGTATCGATTGGGAAACAAGGTTATTTTATGGAAAACGTCATTATGGCTGGATGTTACTTGTAACGGAAGAAGAAAAACACCTGGGAAAAGGTTTCGAACACTTAAGATTAGAATCAGAAATGGATGCAACAAGTTTTGCAGTGGATCGATACTATAGTAGCACGTTAATGTTAGTTATTGGTATTTCAATGGCAATTCTCTCATTTCTGTTGTTATTTACCCTTGCATCGGAATACTGGTATGTTTTTATCGGATATTTCCTTTTACTAGAAATTCATCTCTACCAGAAAAAGAAAATGGAGAGACAATACAAGGAATAGAATGAGATTATGAAGACTGGAAGACACACCAAACAAATTTTTGCAAAAATTGTAGAGTCTGCAGATGTTATCTTCCAAATACTAGATGCACGTAATCCAAATGGAACTCGCAATGAAAAATTAGAGGAATTCATCCAAAAAAACACGCCGAATAAGAAAATATTCCTTGTTATCAACAAAATTGACCTTATTCCTAAACAGGTACTCACTGATTGGATTGCCTATTTCAGAAAAACAACACCATATACTGTGTTTGCATTAAGTGCACTGTATTCTCGAGGATTAATCTCATTCAAAAAGAAACTCTCTCATCACTTCTCTAAACGAAATATTAAAGCAATAATTGTCGGATACCCAAATACAGGTAAATCATCTTTAATCCAAGCTCTAACAAGAGATAAAAAAAAGATAGGAATATCTTCAAGGGCAGGTTTTACTCGAGGAATAATCGAGGTAAAAATTACTCAACATTTAAGCCTCTTGGATACTCCGGGGATAATTCCCATCTCAGAAGATAACGAAGTAGACCAAGGAATTAAAGGAGTAATGAATCCTGAAAAAATACAAGATAAGGAAGCAGTTGTTCAAGCTCTTCTTGATTTATATATTACACCCGTAAAAATCATGGAACATTTTGGATTAGATGAGTCTTACATTCGATCTAAGATGGAACATCCGGATGAATTTATTAGAAAATATTTGAGATCTGGGAATGGAAGGATGTCTTACACTGAATTCGAGCAACTTATCCGATTAATTGGAATTAAACGAGGTCAATTAAACCCGGGTGGAGGCATTAATGAAAATAAGGTTTTGAATACGATTATCCATGCTTGGCAAAAAAATAAGATAAAATTTTATGTGGTCCCTCCAGAGGTAAATACTGCAGATAAATAACCTACAGAATACTCACATGGACCTTTTCCTCCCATTTTCTCATAAGAAGTATAGTATTTCAAAACTTTCCCCTCCGTAGCCCCTAATTTTTCTGCTGCTATCATAGCAGTAACAATAGTTTGAGGTCCACATACAGATGTCTTTTGGGCATTGTTGTATGCTGATTTCCAATCATAATTTGCAACAGATTCCATTACTGCATTATCTTTCGCTTTCATATCCTCCAGATCTGCCTGAGGTTGATAGTAATTACTTGGCTGTTTATGTGTCATATCACTTGATGCAATAATTGCGATGTCTTTTTCACTGTTTATAATCACTTGAGCTAAATCTTCTCCAACCTGCATAAGATGGTCTAAATTCATATCTCCCACCTTGATTGGTACAAAAGATATATCTCTGTTATATTGCATTGAGGCGTATTGGATAAAGGGTAATTGGACCTCTATATTGTGTTCTCGTTGATGAAATCCAGAAAATGCATCATTGTCTTCTTTAACATACTTGGAATTTGTCAGGATTGATTTTGTTGTAGGTTCATCGATATTAAGATCACCTAAAGGAGTTACCCATTTACCTTCTTTCATTAATGAAATTCCACGGTACCCCGTATGCTGGGTACCTAGCACAATAATCACATCAGGACACCTATCCTCGAAAATAGCTTTAAATGTATGGGTAGCGGCAGCTCCGCTATAAAAATAACCGGCGTGAGGACAAACTCCTGCTAGTACTCTGCGTTCCTTATTCGGTGCCGTATTTGGAGTTAATTTACCGGGACCAAATTCCGTATCATTGAAAGATAGTTCTATAGCTTCCAATAATTTTGTTTTATTATAGGGGTAAAAACTTCCAGCAACAGAAGCTCTACGAATCATGACAAATTTTACGAAAAGCTCACTATTAATAGTTTCGTCCATTGAAAAAACCGTCATTGACCAAAAAAACTTAGGTTAACCGTATCGATCTATCCTTACTAAAATTTTTTCGTGACGAAAAATGAAAAGAAAACATTACGCTTCCACAGCGTTGATAATACTATTCTTTGGTCAAATTCTTTTCGTTGCAGTAAGCTTATATCCATTCCTTCCTACCGTAAATCCTGAACAAATCGGATCTGATGGGAACTCACCATATTTTGATTCACCACTTTCATTGCCATCAGCATCTGATACTGCAGACACTTGGTGGAATGAAAGTTATACACATAGATTACTTGTAACGGTAAAAGAACCAGACGTATACCAACGTACTAATGAACCTGTAGAGGTCTTTTTAGAATTCGAAGCAGACACACATAGAATTGATTCTACTCGGTTAGTTAGATATTCAACAAGCACTTGGACACCGATATCATTTCAATTGAAAAATATCACAGATGACGGAACCTACATTCTGAGTTTTACAATGACGTTCCAAGTGACAATCAATTTGAATGAGACAATAGATTATTATGTTTATTATTCAGAAGATACAGGAATCGATGCATATTCGCCCGTATCTTCATTAATAACCAGTTATGATGGGACAACGGTAAATGTGGATAATGGACATTATGAAATTGAATTCGCGGAAGAATCTGCAATCTATAACTTCGAATATAAAGATGTAAATTATCATACTGAAAATTCATTTATGCCATTGAATAAAGTGCTCCAACCTGGAACATCAACCTATGCTCCTGATGCACGTGGTTTTATAACTGACTGGTTAATTGTAGGCCCATTTGACGAACCAGCAGGTCAATGGGATAATTTCGCATCTTATATAGACGACCCACTTAGGCGTCATCACCTAGATCTAACCAAAGATTATGTAGAAGGAGAGTATGCTACTGGGGGAAATGCTAGCTATGGATTAGATCCTTCCCGACAATGGCAATTACATAGTGACTCTGACTATAGAATCGATTTCAATTCAATATACGATGGCGATGACAGAACTGCGTATGCTATGGTATATGTGTATGCGCCCAGTGATTTATCTAATATTTACCTGAAAGGTGCGGCAGATGACGGACTCGGTGTGATTATGGACCACCAATATCCATATCTTATGTATCATCATAGTTTACAGGCTCTTGGTAGTAATGACCGATGGGTTAGTGGTCCATTTACCATGACTCAAGGATGGCATTCATTTATCGTATTTTGTGAAGAACGTGGGGGATCTTGGGCTTTTACTTTGAGATTTTCTACTGACAATGTGTTACGTCCCTTTACAGATACCACCAATGCTATAACGAACTTGACTATATCTACAACACCCCAAACTGATATTGATAATATTTTACAAGTTGAATCTGGTCCTGTATA
>JAEOTN010000133.1 GCA_016839865.1 Promethearchaeota archaeon
ACAAAACTCTAGGAATTAACGTTAGGTACAACAGCCAAAACGATGATGGAACTACAATTAGTCTTCAACAGACAAAGGATGATCATTTTGATAGTGAAACAGTATTCGAGAAATATTATGTACCCATTCACTTTTTCCCATCCAATAAATCAGAATTCCAATTTGCTTTTGAACTAGAGACCAATTTGGTACCGAACAGAACAGCTAAAGTAAAGATTGTTGTATTTTCTCCTGAAGATAAAGAATCTGCCCTAAGAATCATACTTAAAGACAATGAGGAAAATATTATCAGTGAAACTGTCAAAACTCTAAAAATGACTAAGAAATTCAACCAATTTCAAGAACTGATTGAGCTAAATGAATTTACGGCAACTTACAAGATAGATGTTACCGTAGATGATATATCACACAAAAACTTCGAATTTTATAGACTGAATCCTAAAGATGTCGAGGTACTTCAAGAAAAAATCACATCACTCGAGAATTCCGCAAAATCAACCATAGCACTTAGTTCGATATATGGATTACAATTTCGGATTAATCAGCTTAAGAAATTAATTCAAACATTTGATTCTAATCAAAGTACTGAGTCTATTCGGGATTTGTATGACGAAATTCAGAAATTCATGAAAAGCTATGAAGAGAATGGTCATTATTTCACTAGTTCAGGATATTATCTAACTGGATTCAAATCGAAGGATGATCAGTCGGTGCAACCTTATTCTCTGTATCTTCCTAAAGATTTTGATATCGAGCAAGATTATACAATGCTAGTTAGCCTCCATGGGAGTGGGGTGAGCGAAGTAGGTTTTGTGAATTTTATGGGTAAGAATTTTAGTGATCTGGGAGTTCCTTTTATAGTTGCAGGTCCACGAGGAAGAGGATTAAGTGATTATTATATCGGACAAAGTGAGAGAGATGTGTTTGAAATGGTCGAGCAAATGAAGTCTATGTTCAAAATAAACAACACTATTCTTTTTGGCTTTTCTATGGGTGGATATGGAGTTTGGCGGCTAACTTTTCTGTATCCTGAAAGTTTTGATAGAGCAATCATCGGATCTGGGAGTCCATATAACGACCGAACCAACGATCCTGCTCATGATGTTAGAGAATTACGTCATAATGCCAAGCACATACATTATTTAGTAATGCACGGAACAGAAGATCGCGCTATTCCAATTGGGCCTACTAAGGAGTTCATGGAAGTGTTAGAGAAAGAAGGATTCAATGTTACATTCAAGGAGTTTGTAGGTGCAGGCCATGGAAACTATGATCCTGGAGAAACTTTAATGAAATGGCTACAAGAGCAGTTATAACTTATACATTTCTATTGTTTCGTAAAAAAATCAATATCAATGAACTTCATTACTCTAGCACGCTCAACATTCTTTTTAACATTTAAAAAAACGATTAGCTACTATACAAATAATTGTCCGTTATTGTAAAAGTCACTTACTAATATCAAATAAAGGATTATTATCTCCTAAACAAATAGGGGTATTAGAGTGGTTGTTAAGCCTTTCAACAGAAATCTACTTGAGCTCTCGCGATTTCAAAAGAAAATTTCTTCCAGAATCCTTACCGAAATCTATTTATAAGAGTAGTACCCTAGTTGGTGTGCCTTTTAGAAGGTGAAATTTATGAAATACAAAAACTATAAGATTGTAATAATTGGTACAATTTTCCTTGCTTTTTTTTTCATACCTATACCGGTATCGAACTATACTGAACAACAATCCCCACAGATAAGTGGTACATATGTCCCCGAAGGATTGATTGCAATGTGGTCGGGAACTTTAGACTCGATCCCAAGTGGTTGGATATTATGTGATGGAAACGGATTTACTCCCAACACAAGTGATC
Organism: Promethearchaeota archaeon; assembly: GCA_016839865.1. The sequence goes on from JAEOTN010000133.1 coordinate 1,864, forward strand.
GGTTTATATGGAATACTAATGGAACGGAAGATGCAGGAACAACTGGAGGGATCGACAATCACTATCACAGTTATTCCCAAATTCCATTGCATGATCATGGTGTCACAGGAGCGACAGATTGTTATCATACACACAGCTATAATCGACCCTCGGGAACAGTGAGTGTTGATCCTAGTGGTGATATCAATCCATGTATTGATGGTTCACGGACAACTGGTGGAAGTTCTGCATCTCATTCCCATGGCTGTACTCAAACTGGACAAGCTAGTTGTGCGACTTATTCAACCGAAGATATTATACCTCCTTTCTATAAGCTTGCCTTTATTAAGAAAATCACGTCTGATCCAGTCATCCCGACAGGAATTATTCTATTTTGGACAGGAGATGAAGCGGATATTCCTAGTGGGTGGGCTATTTGTAATGGTTCCCAAAGTACTCCTGATCTAAGAGGACGGTATGTAATGGGTGTAACGACGGAGAATCCGGGTGCTTATGGTGGTAATTCAACACATTCCCATATATACACCGATATTCAACTACATTCCCATTCAATTGCTACTGGTGGAAGTTCTCATGCGCATGACGCTAGATGTGATACTACTCTTGTTGCGGGTGATTGGATTGGTCCTTCTCCAGGAATATGTAGAATGGATGACACAGGTTATACTAGTATTCCACATGTTCATAGTATGAACGCGGTTGGACAATCAGTTTGTGAAACTGAGGAAACCAGTCATTTACCTCCTTTTACTGCCGTAGCATTTATTATGAACACAGTAGTAGCTACAGGAATTCCCACAGGATGCATAAGTTATTGGGCTGATACTGTTGCCAATATCCCAATTGGTTGGAATCTATGTGATGGGACAGGGGATACTCTCGACTTGCGTGAGAAATTTTTGCTAGGGAGTTCACTAGCAGAACCTATTGGAACTACTGGAGGTGCTCAAACTCATACACATGCATATACAGAGATACCACTGCACACTCATACGATATTAAGTGATGATATGAGACACAGGCATGCACTCTATGAAATTTATACAAGTAAAGGTGTGTGGAGCGGGAGTAAATCAGTATATAGTGGCAGTACGTCATCATCTGATACTTCTAGTAGGGATGCGACCCATTCTCACGATATTCTTCCAGCGGGTATCGCTACACCATATACTAACTCTGAAAGCAATCTACCTCCATATATTGAGCTAACTTTTATCCAGCAAGTATCTCCAATAACACAGATAAATTGGGTTGCTCCAGCATTAGATGATGTTATTCTTTTTCCAAGAGCTCCTACTGTTCAATTTGATTTTGAATATTCCAAAGTCGGACTAGGCGATGAAATTACCCTCTATTTATCTAATGGGACTGATTATTTTGATGCTGGAAGCGTTTGGGGTGTAAATGATACCTTTATTGATTATCTTGATGGAGATGTTACAGCTACATTTTATTTGTGGCAAGGACCAACTGAATTAACATCAGCTTCTCGAAGCTTTACTTTTACTAATAATAGAGTTCCTACAGTTGAATTAACTACTCCAAATGGTGGTGAAACGATTTCAAATTTCTACATGATTGAATGGACAGGTAGTGATCTCGACGGAGATCAACTTCATTATCAGTTAGAATACAACAGGGAAGATACTGGATGGGTCTTGATTACTTCTGGTGAAACAGGAACATCTTATTATTGGAATACGACTTCTGTAACTGATTCTGAGTCTGTTGAAATGCGAGTGACAGCATCGGATGGATTTGGAGGGGAATCAAGTGATATTAGTGATGCAGTATTTACAATTGCCAATGAAACAGGTAATGGTCCAATAATTCCAGGATATAACACAGCAATTATAATTTCAATGATTGTGTTTTTGGGTGTACTTTTAGCATGGAAGCGAAAGAATTAGTAATTCAAAATTATTCTTTTTTTTTATTTAACATGGAAAATAACTATCTGTAAACATGCAACCACTTCAATACTCTAACCTTTCGGACAGCTTTACACCTAGCCACTTCTCTTAAAGCCAAATACGATCCAGATTATGACTTCTCTTTACTCAAAATTTTGCATTAAACGAAATTTATTTATTTGGGTAGAACCCACTGTAGGTTACAATCAGCTAGCAAGGATCTATATGAGTGTAAAAAAATCTCCTCGAAAAAACAAGTTAATGCGACCTTTGATTTCAGGTGGTATGATAGCGATTGTCGCAATTGCGGGAATCGTAGGGAGTATCGGATTACTCCATGAAAAAGAACTTGTGATAGGGATGAGTGGCTATTTTAATTCTATTGATCCTCTTTATGTTCCAGATGATGCAGCATTTACAGAAAATACCATGATATGGGCTCAAGTTATTGAAGGATTATATGGATATAATCAATCAAATAGTGATGAAATCATTCCATGTCTAGCAAAAGATATGGGTACATGGAGTATGGATGGACTAAACTTTACATGTCAACTGAGAGATGACGTTCGCTTCCATGATGGAACAATATTCAACGCTGCAGCTGTTAAATGGAATTTTGATAGAATTTATAAAATAATTAATGCAAGATCATGGTATAATATCTGGGCATGGTATTACCTATACTTACAGCCAAATGGTAGTCAATTAATTAATGAAACTATAATTTTAGATGAATATTCAATTAAATTTGTATTAAATACACCATACACCCCCTTTACAGATTTATTGACTGCTTTTCCATCTTCAATTTTATCCTCCTCATCAACTCCTGAAGATAATTTTGTTGATAAAATTGCGGGTAGACTTATCGGTACTGGACCATTTATACTGGAATCGTGGGAAGTAGATCCCAGCGATTATACATATGATGATGCCAGAATGAATGCAAATAAGAATTATTGGGGGGGTAAACCACGTATAGATTCAATTCATTTTCGTAAAATGAGAAATCTGGATGCTTTTGAAAGTATGTTATCTCATAATATGCATTACATGATGGCGCCCAATGATGAGGTACTACTAGATATCTATGTAAATTCCCCCGAAATAATAGCGAAGCCAATAATATCGCATGGAATTTCCTTTCTATCATTGAATAATGACATTTTTCCCTTAGAAATGCGTCAAGCCATTTCTTTTGCATTCAACTATTCTGATTTTACACGTTCATCCAAAATGTACATTAGATGTAAATCTCCTGTCTCAAAAGAAATGCGTTATTCTAACTGGAGTCTCAATATTGCAGAATATGACATCCAGGTTGCGAGACAGGTATTAGTGGATGCAAGTTGGCCTGGAACCAGTGGATTATCTGTAAGTGACAATATTACAGCAGGGAATGAATGGGAAACTCTTGTTGATAATGAGACTCCAATAGCGACTTATTATTTTTCTGTCAAAGTTGACAATGATTTTCATTTCATGGTTTTCAGTTTCATTTCCCGATATCTTAAACAAATTGGAGTTGAATTGTTAGCAAATGAGCTTTCTAGCCAAGAATGGTGGGACGGGATCCGTTTAGGGGGACTTGATTTTTATTTTGTTGGATGGGGTCCAAGTTTTAACGATCCTGTAGAAATGCTCAATCCTCTTTACTGTTTTAATGCAACTTATAATAATCAGAATTTTAATGATTCACAAGTTCAGCTATGGCTTGAACAAGGACAAGAAGAACGTAATGAAATAATCCGTGAGGGAATCTATAATAATATACAAAAACGAGTAGTCGAGGAACTCTTTCCATCAATTTGGATAAGATCACCTATAGTTTGGCAACTATGGACTTCTAATGTCATAAATGCTCCACTCAGTTTTCCTTTAACTCGATTCATTTTGAAGGATGTGTATTTTTAATAAATTATTACAGTTCAATTGGTTCACTGTATAGATTCCAAAAATATGGTTGAAAAAGGGGAATTGATGAATTCAAAGAAATATTAAACACATTCTCAGAAGGATAATCCAAGGAAGTAAAAATATATCCGTTCGGGGGGATTCCGATACTACTATAGTTAAATCCAGTCCAAGTGCAACGAGAAGGAAATGTGCTGTGCCAATTATATAATGTTAATACTGATCCCACTTGAGAGGTAATATCGTTGTAATCTACTTCGGACCAAGCACTAGAAGATTGAATATCTCCTATTGCAGTTATATTCCAACCCATTTTGATGGATTGGGTGATGTTAAACAATAGCATCCCTACTCTATTACTTAAAACCCAATAAATATTTTTGCTGCATTTAACATCTTCACTCCTTATTTCAATATTAGAGTGGTTTCCGATACCTGTAATATTTCCGTCTAATGTGCAATATGACAAATCAAACAAAATTTCACCTTCAGATACATTAGCAACTAAATTTTGAACGTTCACTCCAAAAGGAATCCGATAATTGACATTTCCTACTCGGACATTGGTAGAAATGTTGTACACCATATTTTTTCGAAGGATCACTCGGATGGTTATATTGGTTGTAATTGACTCTGAAATCCTCAATTCAGGAAGCGAAATTACTGAAAAAAAGGAATCTGGCTCATTTAAATTTCCTTCTTCAATAAATAAATAATCTAAACAGTTTTTTTCAGCTAAACCCGCACCTGACATTTGTATTGATAGCTCTATCTCTGCGTTGTAATCAGTGTGATCTACATAAACAAGCTCTATGTTACCCATATCAATCTCAAGATATAGGGAAGTAGCAGATTCATATTGATAAGAATTTCTGTATTCAATTACTGCAAAAGATGAAAGAATACTGGTTATTAAAGGGATTGGACCGATTAGAAAAACACAACTTAGCGATATAACTAGACTCGTAGACAATATGTTTCTAATCTTAGGATTCATACCCACAATCATATAATCACTATGTCTTTTTTAAGCTATTACATCATTTTTGATATTCGCACTTCACGAAATGTTTCGAACTTCAATCTATATTATGAAGAAAAACCATCACATATGATGGTGATTAGTTTGAAATCAAAGACAAAGAAACTAATTTTAGTAATCATCTTGTTTGGAATATTTCAATCTGTTTTAATTTCTCTAGGTTCAGCAAACGGTTTAGGGATATATGATGGACTTTCAGTTGATTACATAATCAATGGAGGTAGTGATCCGGATGGTTACTTGGAATTAACCATCACGTGGAGCGACATTATTGCTAATAAATTTCAGGGAACTTGGGATTTCACAAATATGACATACGATACGGGACAATGGTTAGTGGATAAAACAACACGGATAGTATCATCACTAGAAGGTCCTGGACCACCCCCCAGTGAACATACATACTTATGGATTTTCACTAATGTGACTTCAGGACAAAATGTTACCTTATCTAATCCTGTGATAAGTTATGGGACAATATATAATGGGGATAGGAATTACACAGTAACTGATTGTAATGCTACTCATGATGATATGGAAATATTCGTGTTAGAGGATACGGAGCATGATAGTGTCCTTAGGTACAATAAAGAATTCGGTTTTCTTGTGAATGGCACAATGAATTACGAAAGTGATTGGTTGAAGTTTATATATGTGGGAACAAATGCATATAAAATTCCAGGATTTAGCTTACCAATTTTAATCGCACTTATCGGAATCACGAGTTTGGTGCTATTGCGTAAATTTAAACTAAAGAAAAAATAAAATCAATTTTTTTTTATCTATTTTTGAAGAAACAATAGGACTGATCTCCTTCCTTATTCGTTTCACCTTCTTATGCATGACGATCAATGCATTGAATAATGCGAATATCCTTAGGAATTATATGAAAGAAATCCCGATTTATCAAGTAGATGCGTTTACAAACGAGCGATTCCGAGGGAATCCCGCAGCTATCTGTATATTGGAAAATGAAGGAGATCTTACAGACGAGGAGATGCAAAAGATTGCGAATGAAATGAATCTATCAGAAACTGCGTTCATCATCCCCATGCCGGGGAAGGAAGATCATTGTGTAAATTATCATTTGCGATGGTTCACTCCCCAAGTCGAGGTCAGTTTGTGTGGGCATGCAACCCTTGCTACTGCTCATGTTTTATTTAAGGAATTAAAAGTAAG
>JAEOTN010000134.1 GCA_016839865.1 Promethearchaeota archaeon
ACAGGGTAATTTTGAAAAAGCAATTGAATCTTGTGAAAGAGCACTAAAAATTAAACCCAGAGATGGTCTTGCGATTTATGGACTTGGTGTTTCGTATCATAATTTAGGAAATTTTGAGAAAGCAATAGAAAATTATAGGAAAGTTGTTGAAATTGAGCCTGATTTTAAATTTGCATGGTATAACCTGGGCTATTCCTATACTAGATTAAATAAATTCAATGAGGCAATTGAGTGTTATCAGAAGGCAGTAGAATTAGATCCAAAATACAAAGATGCTTGGTTTAATTTAGGGAACACACATCAAAAAAGAGGCGACTATCAGAAAGCTCTCGAAGCGTATAATAAAGTAACAGAACTTAATCCAGAAGATATTGCAGCTTGGAACAATATCGGATCGGTTCACATGGATTTATGGAATTTTGACAAGGCAATTGAAGCTTACGAAAAGGCTGTCAAAATTAATCCAAATTATTCCAATATTTGGGTAAATCTAGCTGAAGCATATCAAAAGTTGAATAATTACAAGCAAGCCGTTGAGGATTATGAGAAGGCTTTAGAATTAGAAGAGAACCAGAAAATCCGCGCAGCACTCAAAAAAGTAAAAGAAATGTTAGAACAAGAGAAAAAAGATTAATTTTTTACATGTCTTTTTTTAAAATTGGGGGATGAAATGACAGAAGAAAAATCAACTTCAGATTTATTTAAGGAAGGAATTGAAAAAAATAAGGAGAAAAAATATCGAGAAGCCTTAGAGTGTTTTGAAAAAGTAATTGAAATTGATCCAGAGTATGAGGAAGTATGGTTTCAAATGGGTTGGACATACTCACATATTTATCAGAATGAAAAACCTGTTGAACGAGACGACGAAATTTTCGATGATATATATTATAATCCCTTTGGAGTCTCCCCAGAACTGGATAATCTTAGTAATAAAGTAATTGAATGCTACGTAAAAGCAGTTAGTCTAGCACCTGAAGAATATGGGGCATGGTATAATCTGGGAAAACATTATCAAGACGAATTAAAGGATTATCAGAAAGCAATTGAATGTTATGAAAAAGTCTTAAGAATAAATCCTGAATTTAGTTATGCTTGGAATAATATGGGACTTACTTACGATAAAATGGGTGATATGGAAAAGGCCGCTGAATGTTATAAGAAGGCTGTTGAATTTGACCCTGAGAATGATATCGCTTGGGTTAATTTTGCAATTCTCAGTCATTCTTTGAAAAAATATGAGGAATCTCTTGAATATTATGAGAAAGCATATGAAATTAATCCAACAGTTTTTCAAGCGCAATTGAGCTGGACGGCTGCAATAGAATCGATTCGAATTAAAGTTGCACCCAATATTCAGAATAAGAATATTTGGATTAAATTGGGAATCGGAAGTTTAAAATTAAGAAGGTTCAAACAAGCTACCGAATGTTTCAAAAAAATAATTGAAATTGATCCAAAAAATTACGAAGTTTGGAAGCATATTGGCACCGTTTATATAAATTGGAAAGATCATGATGGATTTATGGAGTGTTTTGAGGACATTTCTAAACTCCTTAAAGATTTAAAAAGAATATCCATAATAACAACATCAGAAGGACCATTTATTCCAGATGTGTTTTGGTTAATTGAAAGCTCCTCGGATATAGCAATCTTACCTTCAGAGGGAAAGGATTCTGACTTTCTTAAAACAGCACAAAATCTTCCAGATTTTGATAATGAAGTAGTAATAAAAGCAATGACAAGTCATGATAATGATTTCTTTGTAAGTTGGGAAAAGAAAAATTAAAATGTGATTATAAAATTTCTACTGTTCCATTATCTCCGTTAACTCTCACCATTGCACCATTTTCGATTTTTTCTAATCCTTTGAAGTCAATTTGATCTACAATTGGAAATTTTTTATTGAAGAAAATATCAGCACAAAGTGCTCCTGAACTAAGGAGTGGTTCGCCTTTTTCACAAACTATGGCCTTTGGGCTAATTTCTCTAACAATAGTCTCCAATAATACAAAACCTAAGGTTGTTGTGCCGATTGGGATTGGAAAAATCAGAATTTTATCCTTTACATCCTTTTTATATAACTCATGAGTTCTATCTGCGACTTTTAATTTTTTTGAGTTAGATATTAAGGGAATCAGGAATGCTACTGAAATACTAAAAGGCTGTGTTGTTACGATTGCTTCTCCTTCAGCTATTCCGCGACTCAAGCTTCTACCTTTCAATATTTTCGACATTATTTACCCCCCGTAGCGATTTTTATACAAGTATCTAAGTCTCTATATGTTGCGTTCGAATAAAAACAAGACTTTCCAGAATTGGTCATAAAAGGTCTTGGTAATGGTGTAATAAGAGGACAGAAATGTGTTATTTTAGCACCAGAGTTTTTTAAAATGTA
>JAEOTN010000135.1 GCA_016839865.1 Promethearchaeota archaeon
ATAAAAACTATATGTAAAGCCAATACCCTTTGGCATCAATATGGGTATACTCAACGTCAATATGCATTAAACTACTATAACCGGACACTTTCATATACATACATTACCAAATTATATGTTCCAATTCTTTTGGTCTTAGACCAAACTTTATATGTTTTGACAATGTTCTTGACATATGACTATGATCAATATTGATGATTTACAATATACGTCAGAAACGACATTAACGATCAGAGAAAGTAGGAGACGAACAACGGTGCCAAAAGAGATAGTAGATGCGCTTGGATTTAAGAATGGGGATAAAATTCGATGGTTACTATTCCACGATGGCAAAATAATAATTACAAAAGTGAATAAAAAGAAACCCATTAAATAACTGAATCGACTTTTAGAGGTTTTTTCTGTTCAGGTGATGAATGACTACCTACTTCTTTACGATACTTCTCATAATTGGTGATTACATTTGGATTTTGTAGTGGGAATGGAAGATTTTCAACTACCTTTTTCATTAAATGATGAGAGAGTAATAAACCCTTATTTGTCAATTTGTTTCTCCGGATATATCCACCAAATTTGAGCAAGGAAATAACGAATTTTATAGTATGGGAAAAATTATAACTTGGATCCAGTTCTAAATCTCCTATCATTCGAGCTAACTTTCTCCATTCTATCGATTCGGGATCATTTTCCGAAATCAATGCTTTTGGAATGAGACTTGCTCCATTCTGTTTCCAATATTTCAAATATAACCCCACTGGAGGGTTTACCATACGATATCCACCATATCCAGAAAATGCTGCAGGTCCAAAACCAACGTAATCCTCAACTAATTCATCACGAGAAGAATCATACAAATCTGAATGTTTGGTAAAAGTCCACGGTCCACGACGATCATATCCATTTTCTTTAAGGATTTTCCAGCTATCTTCAATGATTTGGAACATAGTTTCATCAGGTATTTTGGAATTAGAAACCAATCCACGTATTGCCATATAAGGATAGGTGGTAACTTGAGAGGGTTTGATTTCACATAAAGTCTCAATATCCTTTAGAAATCCTTCTGCAGATTGATTCTCTAGTCCAATAAGCATGTCAACATTTGTAAAAAGACCTTGCTCATGAGCGAATTTCAGCAATTCAGGCAGATTATAATAGTTTTTTTGAGTACGATGCACTGATTCTAATACTGCAGGTTGAAGAGTTTCGATACCTACGCTGAGTTTGCTGAATCCAATTCTTTTCAATTCTTGAATATACTCTTTTGAAAGCAAAGAGGGTAGGGCTTCAATCCCCATATTGTGAATTGAGATTTTCGCTTTCAATGCAGTGATTATCTGTTCTAACTGCCGTATAGTCAATATGTTAGGGGTCCCTCCACCCAAATAAATCCAATTAGGAGTCCCATGGATTGTACTAGTGGTGATCTCGTTTGTAATTGCAGTGAGATATTTCTCAACAACGGATTTCGAATAAAGTTCTTTGTAAAATGGACAAAAATCACATAATTGTTGGCAAAAAGGTACGTTTACATAAATCCCATATGGTAGAGATATCGATGCTTCAGGGATCTCTTGAAATATATATCGAATTTTTTCAAAATTTTTACGCATGAAGCCAATGGTGTGTTCAATCATAAGTTTCGTCATTTTATCACAGCATATCTCGAATACGATTTTCTAGAAAAGTACTATCTAGTAATACAAATCTTCAGAAAAGTATTATTTAAAACATTGTTCTCCCGAAATAATGAAAATCCCATGAATTGGATCGATATATAAAAAAATGAACAGAAGCTAATTGATGTAATGTATAGTGAAAAGAATGTTGAACGAATTTCCTTTACTGTCCCGAGTGATTTTCTTCAAGAATTTGACAAATTAACCAATGAATTAGGATATAGGAGTCGTTCCCAAGCGATTTCTGATGCGATGCGGGAGTTTTACAACCAAAAGAAACAAGACGATCTCAATATTGAAATTGATGGATTTATCATTATTGCGTATAATCATCACCAACGTAATATTCTTGAAGAACTAACGCACCTAGAACACCATTCGGAGATTACAATTAAATCTTCTTTGCATATCCATGTAAGTGAAGAAAATTGTTCAGAGGTTATTGCCGTAAATGGAAAATTGGAAAATGTAAAGGATTTTGCTAATAAACTTCAGACGATTAAGGG
>JAEOTN010000136.1 GCA_016839865.1 Promethearchaeota archaeon
ATGGATATATCAAGAATAAAATTGAAGCTCTAAATCTGAAGAATGTTACCCTCGAAAATTCTTTCTTAAATCCTAAGGAATTTCGTGAACGATTAAGAAATGTAGATATCTTTTTTTTACCGATGAAGAAGAATAGAATCTCAGAAACAGCAATACCTACAAAATTGATTGATTATATGGGAATGGGAAAACCTGTTATAGTCTGTGGACATGGAGAGCCAGCTGACCTAGTAAAGAAAGCCAATTGTGGTTATTTTTCATTCTATAAAGATGTTAACAAAGCTACAAGTTTTATAATACAACTACTTGAAAATTTTGAATTAAGACAGGAAATGGGTCAGAACGGGAGGAGATTTATCGAAAAGTACTTATCATTAAGCACTATGAAAAGAAAGATCAAGATTCTTATCCAAAAAGATTTTTGTTTGTCATTAACCAATTTAGTATAATTCTGATAAAAAATCGTCTACAAAGGTTTTTCCCTTAAAAATGCTATGTAATAATAAAATTCAATTAAAACAAGCAGAAAAAACTTGATAGACATTGAACAATTTTTAATGACTTTATAATATTGAGGACTCTGAAAGTAAGGTTAGTGATGAATCTCTTTCCTCACTAAGACGCTTCTTAATCCAGAAAAAATGCTGAATGAATCATCGGGCATTATCTATTGGACTAGTCCCAATCAAAGCTTGTTCCAAGAAACTCATATAATTGCTGATTATATGGACGGAAGTAATTAGTTAAAAGGTCTCTTATAGAATTATCCATTTTTTCATAATTTCCTGGATTAAACTTTGGATATTCTCCTAGGTCCCAGTTAGGCAAATTTAAGAAGGTAAAAACCCGTTTCAAAACTGAAGGTGTCTTAGAATAGAAGTCTTCACTCCTAATTATCAAGAGCTGATCTTTTGAAAACAAATTCATCCAGGTTTTTAATTGTTCAACATAAATTCCTCGTGCTAAATAGAAAAATCGATGATGGTTAAAACTGTAATATTCTTCATCTCTAGCCATTTTTTCCTTTTCCTCTAAAAATGACGCTTTTTCTCTTGATACTGCTTCTATAAAAGACAATTTTTCTCGTCCTTTTCTTACTTCGTGCTGATAGTGTGAATAGGTTCTATCAACGGGATTTCTCAGCATTACTATTAATTTAATGTCAGGAAGAATTTCAGAGATTCTCTTGGGAGCATGTGGATGAAATAAATAGTAGGGAGTAGCTTCTCCAGCTAAAATTGTTTTTTTGAGTATAATTTCAGAAAATTTTTTCCAGATTTTTGTTGGAAAATGAGATTTATACCATTCGACACCATTTTTATAATAGATATCAAAGAAATGAACTTCTTTTGCGAAACTCTTGGCAATCAATGGATGTTTCCACATATATTTGTATAAAGAAGTAGTACCACATTTCTGGCCTCCGATTATAATGAAGGATGGAAAAATGCGCCAACGACTCGTTAACCTTCTATAAATGTATCTCGGAGGACGAGAGAATCCATAAGGGTTGAAACGAACGATATTTTCCAAAAAAAATCCTCAAAATAGATTATCCAAGAGATTTTAGTTTTTTTAAGCCAGTATTCACATAGTATTAAGATATTATTAAATTCTATTTCAACAATTATTACATATTAGCAAATATTTTGAGTATTCTTAAGAAAAAACGTTTGATTTTAGAAAATGGAATAGTATATTCAATGAGATACTCAAATATCTCGAATTCAATTCGTGAAAGGGACTTTGTTTTCGATATGACAAAAAAATAGGAAAAACTGATTGGAATTAGAACTAACAATCCTAAAATCGATTCCATGAGTGGATAAGAGATGAATACAAAAGTTAAACTAATGAAGATTGGTTTTCCATAAATGGAATTTAAGCTCTGAATTTTTGCATATCTCTTGATGTTCTTCAATCCAACGACACTTCGAATGATCGTTGCAAATGTTTTAGCGACTCCAATACCTAAAACTCCTAAAAATGAGATACATATGGGAAGAGATACAAAATATGCAATCGTTGTCAAAATTTGGGAAAATAGCCAATCTTTAGGTCTTTCAAGAGAGATATAAGAAGAACGTGGACCCATTTCCATAATTGCAAATATTGCTCCCAAACCAATGATGAAGAGTATATCACTTGATTTTTTAGAATATTCATGGCTCAAAAAAGTCTTTAATAGAGGTGAAATTCCTAATATGATCCCAATAAGAAGAATTGTACTAATTACCAGTCCTAATCTGGCAAGAATCATCCCATATCTTCCTTTTGAGATCATTTCATTTCCATCGATCTTATCCGAATAATGGGATTGAACAGATACAAAAACAGAGAAATTTCCTCGAATGATATCAAAAGTATTTCTAACAATAATCTGAGCAAAATAATAGATACCTGCTGCGTTCTCTGATATAAAGACTGATGCTATTATTGTACCTATTTCAGTATTCAAGGATCTTAACATGTAGATTGTTTGATAATACAATCCTGTTTTTATTAAGTTAATTTCTCTTGGAGATTTTTTCAGTTTGGAGAAGTTTTTGACCTTTTTTGCAATTAATACAAGCATA